>JAHDHV010000200.1 GCA_020631155.1 Bacteroidota bacterium
CAAAGCAATAGATTTTATCCTACATGCTTCTAATAAAAATAGGCTTTAGAAAAACACAAAATACAACTCACGCCCTTAGGTATCCTACACAAAAACCCCTCACCTATCTAAAAGTGAGGGGTTTGCTCTAGTTCAAAAATTAAAAAAAGCTATACTCTATTTTTCCTTAGTTATTTATTTTAGTTATACTTACTCCTAAACATTTAGTGGGTGGGCAGGTAGGGCACTCTCCTTCTACTACTATAATCGGGCAACACATTTGATTGCTACACTCCTCTCCTAGTAGACCACCATTAATGGTATAGTTGTATTCGCCTACTTCAGTCAACAAATAAGTATCTGTTGTTGCGCCGCTGATCATGACTCCATCTTTATACCATTGGTAGCTTGTCTCTCCACTTTCTGCAATTAAAGTAATGCCACTTTCATTACAGGGTAATGTTGTTGGCACACTAACACAGGCTGTATCTTCATTGTTAGTGGTATCCGTTTCGGTTTCGTTGATGCTTACTGTTGCGGTATTGGTTAAAGAGCCTTCTTCGGTGAGTTGGATGGTTAAGTTTAAGGTCGCGGTGCCACCTGCTGCCATATTGCCAATGGTCCAAATGCCTGTTCCACTGTCATAGGCTCCTCCGCTATCATCGCTCACATAGACAGAACCGTTTGGTAAAACATCGGTGACTGTTGCGCCTGTTACCGCATCGCCATTGTTGTTAACGGTTAGGGTAAAAACGACATTGCTGCCCACTGTTGTTTGGGCTTGGTCTACGGTTTTGGTGAGGGAAACATCGTAGGTTGATGGGGTTGTACAATCTTGCAGCGCAGCTGTTACTTCATTAGAATTGGTACTTACACAAGTCGCATCCGTATCATCTACACAACGAGCAACTGCACTTGTTCCATCTGCCCAAGTAGGCATTGTTGTTGACCATGTTGCGCCACTGTCGGTACTCCATTCTAAAGTACTACCTGCTGCACATGCTGTTGTTGCTGAAAAACTACCATCTGTTGTGGAGGGGCAGGTATTGTTCGTTACTTCAATAACTGGCGCACTAGGGTTTGTACAACAATCAGTTACAGTAACTGTTATACAATCGCTTATGGTTTCACAAGTTCCAGAGGTACATACACCACTATTTGTACCTATTACTCTATAATAGGTGGTAGCGGTTAAAGCTCCGGGAGCGTAAGCATCAGAGGTTGCGCCATCTATATTTGTCCAAGGACCATCACAAGAAGTCGTGCTCATCTGCCATTGAATATCAGTAGCTGTTGTAGAAATAACTAATGAAGTTGGGCTGGCTCCCGAGCAAACAGATTGGTCAGAAGGTATTGCAATGGCAGGGTCAAGTATAATATCTAAATTGAAGTTAAGTGTCAATGCCCCACATTGGCTATTAGTACCTGACTTGGTATAAGAATAACAGCCTGGTGCGACATTAGCTTGGATAGTTTGTCCACAATCGTCAAATACTGCTGTAGAAGCTGCATCAACAGGTGTCCACTCTGCTCCACAAATTACGCCGTCACAAGGGAATAATTCTTCTAAGAATAATTGTTTATTTCCAGAAGAAAAACAGTAAAATTGATTAATGGTTTGTGTGGCAGGGTCTGGACAACACTCTTTTACAATACTGATTGCTTTTGAAAATCCAGTAGTTCCTGCATTTGGATAACCTTGTGCGATGTAGTTACAATTTGTATCGTATATAGCTACGCAATCATCGTCATTCCCAGCAAGGTATAAGTTACCTGTTGTTTCACTATATACCAAGCCCCATGCCTGACAACCACCATCATCTAAACGTGTATCGCAAATTAAATTACCACTAAAATCATATTTTGCCATCTTACAGCCAAAACGGACATATATATGTGTACCATCAGTTGTAATGCCTCTTTGATAATCGGTAGAAGAGGTTGTAAGATTAATACAACTTCCATTGAGATTTGTATCTAAATCTCCAATCCCCCAACCTTCTTCTGTATTAATGATTATTTGATTGTTTTCTTCAAGGATAATAAAGTCCCAAGAATTATTTACATTTCCACAAATATCATACTCACCTATTAAACTACCTGTACATAAATCATAAGCAAAAACCATCGCATCTTGAATCGCATCTGTACCATCGTATCCTGTTCCAAACCAATTATTGGTATAAAAGGTATTACCGAAAATGTAAAAGTTGGTAGAATAACCTGCCGAGCCTCCTGTTCCATTCCCTGGTGCAGGTCCTAATATATCTTCCTCTACTAAATTACCATCACAATCATATTTATCAATGCCCGCAGTAGCAGGCGGGCCTGTGATGTTGCCAACATATAAATAGCCATTGAGGTCACCAGCTACACCATGCGGTTGAATGGTGATATTCTCTGCCCAAGGGCTACCAACTTGCGTTAATGAACCATCTCCATTCACTCTAAATTTTAAAGTCGCATCTACGGTATATTCATTTACATAGATGTACTCTGTACAATTACATTGCAAATTATGTGTATATTCTTCTACCGAAATGGTGTTACTCGGATTTCCAACTTCCAATTCCCAATCGCCATCAACGCCTGTAATATCGTCGGAAGCGGCTATGCAAATACCTAATGTTTTTTCGAGGTATCTGACAGCATTGCGCCCTTTTTCGCCTTTGGCAAATTCACAACTGTAAATATTGAGTTGTGTTTGTTCTGTTAAAAGCTTATTTTCTTGTAACCAATCACTGATTTGAGGAGCGTTTTTCCACTGATTATCTAAAAAAAGATGGCCACTTTTTCCATGTGAAAAAAGTTGAAAACTGCTAGAGGGTAAATTTTGGCAAGATTTTTCTAATAGTCTCGCGTCATTAATAGTAGTAGCAATATAGTAATAGTTTGGACAGCTACTTGTATTTTTTCCCATCACACAACCCATTGAAATAATTAAGAACACTATTAAAAACAGGTTGATTTTGTAAAAAAAATTAAGTACTAAATAGGACCGTTTATTTTTCAGTTTCATAAAAATACATTTTCAATTAAAAATAAATAAAAAACCAATACCATATAAAAAATACTATTAAAAATTTATATTCAAGTAATCAGTTTATAGCAGCTTTAAAAATGTACTGTAAAAACCCCCCCACTTATCTGAGGTGAGGGGGTTGCCCTAGTAAATTCTTAAATTAAAAAAAGCTATACTCTATTTTTTTATTAAGTAAGTACTTAGATATAAGATTTAAGACATGAGATGTGAGATAATTATTAAGAATTTATGGCAAATTCAAATGCCGTTTAATTTTGTCTAGCTACTTAGTTATACAATAATCAATTAATTGTAATATTTACTTTTAAACATTTAGGTTTGCAGGTTCCACAATCTGTAGGCGAACTCATCACACTATTGCTATGCTCACTCACACAACTTGCATCAGCATCATCTACACAACGAGCAATGACATTCATCACAGTGGTATTACTATAGCTTGGAGTAGTTGCTGACCAAGTTGCGCCGCTATCTGTGCTCCATTCGATATGCGAACCTGCGCCGCAGTCAGTGCTTACTGTAAAATTGCCTACTGTAGTAGCATCACAATCATTGTCAGTTACACTAATAACAGGGGCAGACGGAGTAGTGCAAGCAGGCGGCACACAGTTCGGGTCAACTGTCACCGTTATACAAGCACTTTCAAATGGACAAGTGCCTGTGCTGCAAGTACCTGTGGCATTGACTATGGCTCGATAGTAAGTGGTAGTATTTAAGGCAGGCGGTGTATAAGTTGCACTTGTGGCACCGTCAATATTGGTAAAACCATCGGTGCAGGAGGTGGTACTCATTTGCCATTGAATATCGGTGGCAGTGGTGGTTACGCTTAACACTTCTGGCACTACACCATTACAAACGCTTTGGTTGGCGGACATGGTGATTGTTGGCTCTTGTAAAATTTCTAAATTAAACCTTAATTCAAAAGCCCCACATTTTGGGTAATTTTCTAAACCATCTGAACCTTTAGTGAAAACATAACAGCCAGGGGCAATATTTGCAGAAATACTTTGGTCACAACTATTGTAAATGGATGCCGATGCAGGATCAGCAGCTACCCATTCTCCTTCACATACGATACCATCACAAGGGAATAGTTCGTTTAAAAACAGTTGTTCGTTGCCACCAGCTACACAATAAGTTTGACTAATAACTTGACGGTTGGGAGTAGGACAACATTCCTTAATAATGGCAATGGCTTTACTCGGTTCAGATTCAGCAGGGTTAGGAAATCCCTGCATTACATATTCGCCATCGGTAGTATATACCGCAATACAATCATCGTCGTTACCGGCTAAGTAAAGATAACCAGTCGTTTCACTATAAACAAATCCAAAGGCATCACTTCCGCCATTAATAGTTAAATCAATTTCCCATACTAAGTTATTGGATGCATCATATTTTTCTAACTTATTAAATCCTCTCCTATATATATTCCCATCTGCATCTTTGGTTATCCCATTAGTACCTGCCCAGGGTTCAATTACGGTACCCTCTACAATAGGAATACAAGGACCATTTAAGTTGGCATCTAAATCACCTATTGCATACCCTTGCGATTGGCCATACGTGTTGATAATGATTTCTCGGGTTTCGTCATTAATGTAAAAATCCCATGCTGCTGGGGTTGTTCCACAAATGGTGTATTGCCCAAGTAAGTTGCCCGTACAAATATCGTAGGCAAATATATTAGCCCCTTGGTATTCTGATTGCAACCAACTATTCATATAAATTACATTATCTATAGAGTAAATATTTGTTGCAAAACCTGACACACCACTTGCACCGTCATTTGGAGCAGGTGGGAAATAATCTTCTTGAACAAGTGTACCATCACAAGTATATTTATCAACACCTCCTAGTGCATTAATAGGATCAGAAGTATCGAAATGTGCATTACCAACATATAAAAAACCATTTAAGTCTGTACCCAAACCGTGGGGCTTAATAGTAGTGCCCTCTGCCCAATGATTATTAGGGTTATCAGGGTTCGTGATTTCTGTTAGTGAACCATCGGCATTTACTTTAAACTTCATGGTCATATTGGCAAGCGGTTCATTTAAATAAATATACTCATCGCAAGTACAGTTTGCCATACAATCCTGCTCCATTAATGTTACAACTACATCTGTAAAACAATCACTTGTTCCATTATAAACCCGAATGGTATAATCTTGCGAGCCTGATGGATTGGATAGTGTGCCAAATTGTAATGGTAAATCTGTGCTAGAATCGAAAGCAGTAGCACTCGCGAAACCTACGCCTGCATAAGTTCCACCCATATTATATTCATAGTGTGTTGCATTGGTAGCTGCACTAATTTGTAAATAACCGTCATCATTGGGTGTGCCATTGGTGCAGGAAGCGGTAAGGGCATAAGCGGTAGCGGTTGGTAGTGGAGCGTTGCATTGTAAATTGTAAGCATATTCCTCTATAGCAACAGTATTTTTCGAGTTTCCAATTTCCAATTCCCAATCGCCATCAACGCCTGTAATATCGTCGGAAGCGGCTATGCAAATACCTAATGTTTTTTCGAGGTATCTGACAGCATTGCGCCCTTTTTCGCCTTTGGCAAATTCACAGCCATAGATATTGAGTTGTGTTTTCGTTGTTAAAAGTTTGTTTGATTGCAGCCAATCCGCAATTTGTGGAGGATTTTTCCATTCATTATTAATGAATAATGCCCCACTTTTTCCATGTGAAAAAAGTTGAAAACTGTTAGTAGAAGGGTTTTGGCAATGTTTTGTGAGGTGGGTAACATCTTCTACATTGGATGCTATGTAATAAGAATATTGCTGTACCTTAACATTTTTTGCGATTGTTCTATTCATAAAAGGGAAAAACAATATAAAAAAAAGGAATAGAAATTTAATGACATAATTGAAATTACATGATAGTTTTAATTGTATGAGTTTAAATTTCATAAAAACACTTTTTAGTAGTTTTATTATCTAATTTGATTTATTAAACTTGTTCGGCAAGTATCATCTTGGGCTAAAATGCTCTCTATTCTGCCCCCTTTATGTCTTTTTTCAGTTGCGTAGCTTGAGCTATGCGCCTTCCAAAAGCCTTCAAGGGATTGAAAATAGCTTCATTTTATCTCCAATCTGCCCTTACCGAACAAGTCTATTGGTAATAGGTTATTGAAAAAAATTTGTGGATGAGGTATATTTTGGCAATACCAAAATTGTTAGTATTATAGGGGTTCCTCATTTGATTGTAATAGATACCGATACCCATTACAAGTAAGGATTAAAAGGTAAAATAATGTTATATTTTCGACATGCTGAATTATTCGTATAAACTCCCCTAAAGTTGTTGGTTCTTGATTTTTTCTCTCGACACTTTTGCCTTTAAATTGTAGCAATCAAAAACATTTTACAATCATAACACATTAACTAACAACACTTTAACCTAAATAAATATACATTTCCAAAAGCAAGCTCTTTAGCCCATGTATATAGTATTCCACTTTTTTCTAATAAAAATTTGCATTTTATTTGTAACTTTCCGAGTAAGACTGAGTAAACATAAATAAGAAGATAAAGATATGAGTGCAGCTAAGTTTTTGTTTGAGTTAATACATAGTCTTGATAAAAATGAGAAAAGGTTTTTTAGGCTATTTACCAATATGCATAGTAATAAACAGTCTAAAAAATATATAGAAGTTTATGACATTCTATTAAAAACAAAAAAATTTGAAGAAACAAAAGCACTTATACAAATACGTGAAAAGCTTCAAAAAAAGAATGTCAATCACATATTAAAAAATTTAAAGGAGCAAATACTAGATAGCTTATCCATTTACCATAGAAACAATCATAGTTTTTTTAAACAAACATCAACACTGTTTAAAATTCACTTACTTATTCAAAAAAAGCACTATAAAGAAGCACAAAAGTTATTAGCAGACCAAAAAAGGGAAGCAGAAGAAAAAGAATTTTATGAATTATCTTATAACATTAACAGATATGAAATTGATTTAAATGGCGTTTTGCTACATAGAACCTTAGATTTTTACGAAGAGGCGGATGTTTCTTACCAACTTATGTTGGAAAATATTGACAAACTACAGGAAATAGTTCACGCAAAACAGTTACATAACAAAATTAGACAATTAATTTATAATAAATATCTTACCAATACAGAACAATCGGAAAAAATTTTAACCCTCCTCCAGCATTGTAATAAAATTCTTCAATCCAATAGCATTAGAAGTCTTAAAGCCAAGTTTTATTATTTACAATCCGCAGCTAACTGTTATGGTTTTGGGAATCAAAATACATCAGACTATATTTCTTGTTTAGAACAGTCCATCGAATTAGCCAATCAAAACCCTAACTTATTTGTATATGGCACCACTTATATACCGCTAACTAATCTGACTAAACTATATATTCAGGAGGGCGAGCACGAAAAATTTCACCAAAGCATCAAAGAGTTGGGGCAAATAGCTGAAAAAATAGATAGGGTGCCCAAATCATTGGTATTCTTCTGGAAAAACATGAGACTATTAGAATATTATATATTTTACAAAAAGACAATCAACTCTCAAGAACTACAAGATATTACTAACTTTATTCATCATACAGCCACTCTTTCTAAAGAGCAACAAACGGCTTTATTACTTAAATTGGGGCATTATTTCTTTAATTCCTCGAATTATACAGAATGCCAAGAAGTACTTAATGAAATTTTAGGGCTCACTTTGATGAAGGCAAAAGATTACTATTATGCAAGTGCGCGTAGCATGTATGTACTTTGTTTTTATGAGCTAAGGCTCTACGATTTAGCCACACGAGAAATATTATCTTTTAGAAGAAAATTAAAAAGAGAAGGTTTTATGCTGAATGAATTAAATGAACTACTTAATTTTATCAGCCTTATTGTTAATACACATCATGAAAATAAACAAAAAATTAAGTTAAATCTAAATAAAATTATTGCGCTGTTTGAAGCGAATCAGGCACTCTATAACAAAGTGTTATTTATTAAAGATTGGGCAAAAACAAAATTGGTAGAATTGGAGAGTTGAGATGAGGAAGGGAAAAATAGGAGATAACTGACCCATTACTAAACAAAAAACCCCTCACTTACCTAAAAGTGAGGAGCTGCTCTAGCTCTCATACAAAAAACATGTAATTTAATCCATATTTACTTATTCAATAGTAACAGAAACACCTAAACAGTTAATTTCAGCACAAGTTGGGACACAACCATAATAAGTGGCAATGCCGCCGATGGCAAAAGATTGTTGCCCCTGATTAGAACAGAATGAATAAGATAATTCGGTACAATCACCGGGTACATTTGGTAAAGACACATCTAAAATGGCTACACCGGGAACACCTGCTAATGGTTCGGGATCAATTGTTTGAGCATAAGTTACGCCACAAGCTTCAAAGGCCACATCTATGGTTCGGGTATCTCCTAGCTCAACTTCTGAAATACTAAAAGAAATATCTACATCTATTTGATCTGCTGCTGTTCCATTTGTTGCCATAGATAGTACACCTACCTCACATTCTACTTGATTATTATCATCAATTTTAAGAATTTCATTGTCAATAAAGCTTGTGGCTGTAATACCTGCGCCCTCTAGTGTGCCATGCTCAATGGTAACAAAAAACGACATATTTGGTAAACCGTCTGCTGTGCCATCTACTGTTGCACAAACTTGCCCAGAACCATCATTGGCTAAAGTAGCATAGGCAAAGTGCCCTCCTGTGGTAGCTCCTCTTGGATTAGTTGTTCCTGTTACACTCTGCCCATTGCTTGTTGTGAACTCTGCACTATTAAAACCATTGTCAAAGTATAGGGAAGCTGTAAAGTCCGCGCTAACTGTAACAGGATCGATGCCTAAATCGTTTTGTAAATCAAGGCATAAGGTCACTGTGCCATCGCCATTTGGTGTTGCAGTATCAAAACCACCGACTGCACCTAGCGTTACATTGGGTACTGCTTCTGCTTCACAGCCATAAGTTGTTACATCATAAGGTTCTGTTTGAGCTTGTAACCAATTGCTAGATAGACACATGATAAGGAAAAAAAAGCTGAATACTTTCATCATTTAAAATTTTACTATTTAAAAAGTCACATAATTATTAAAAATATTAATTTCATATTCCTATATCAAATAAAGAATATTAAAAAAACAATTCAACTATTAATTATATTTACATCCTATTCATAACAATACCTACTAGCATATTTACGCCTATTTTGATGATTGGTTGTGTTTTTATGAAAAAAAATACATTTAAATATTTTTAAAATTATTTTTGACATACATTAATACAATTATCTTTTCCACATAAAAAATAAACAAACAAAAAACCCCTCACTTACCTAAAAGTGAGGGGCTGTCCTAGTTCCTAAATTAAAAAAGCTATACTCTATTTTACATGAAATACTTTATTAATTCTTGATAATAGTCACTCCCAAACATTTAACAGGCGCACAAGTTGGGCAGTCCCCTTCTTCTATAATAATGGGACAACACATTTGATTGCTACACTCCTCTGTTAATGTGCCGCCATTGATCGTATAATTATATTCACCTACTTCTGTCACCAAATAAGTCTCATTTGTTGCGCCACTGATCATTGTTCCATCTTTGTACCATTGGTAGCTCGCCTCTCCACTTTCAGCAGTTAGGGTAATCCCTCCTCCGCTACAAGGCAGTGGGACTGGCACACTCACACAGGCGGTATCTTCATTGTTATCCATATCCGTTTCGGTTTCATTAATGCTTACTGTTGCTACATTGGTTAAAGAGCCAGCTTCGGTGAGTTGAATGGTTAAATTTAAAGTTGCAGTGCCGCCTGCTGCCATATTGCCGATTGTCCAAATGCTTGTTCCACTATCATAGGCTCCTCCACTATCATCACTGACATAGACAGAGCCATTGGGTAAAACATCGGTAACTGTTGCGCCTGTTACCGCATCGCCATTGTTGTTGACGGTGATGGTGAAAACGACATTGCTACCGACTGTGGTTTGGGCTTGGTCTACCGTTTTGGTGAGGGAAACATCGTAGGTAGAGGGGCTTGTACAATCCTGTAGCGTAGCTGTCACTTCATTGGAATTGGTACTAAAACAAGTCGCATCGCCATCGTCTACACAGCGAGCAATAACACTTACGCCATCACTCCATGTTGGCATTGTTGTTGACCATGTTGCGCCGCTGTCAGTACTCCATTCGAGCGTTGAGCCTGCTGTACATGCAGTTGTTGCGGAAAAACTACCATCTGTTGTGGAGGGGCAGGTATTGTTGGTAACGGCTATGACAGGGGCAGTAGGTGCTCCTCCCCCATTATCCTCTACAGTTGCGGAGCAAGTAGTTGTTCTATTTAAAGCATCGGTAATTTCAACCGTATAAGTACCTGCTGTTAATCCTGTTGCGGTAGCAGTAGTTTGAGCGTTGGCATCATCCCAAAGGTAAGTTACAGGTTCTGCAACACATAAGGGAGTAACCGTTAACGCACCATTATTCAA
>JAHDHV010000201.1 GCA_020631155.1 Bacteroidota bacterium
TCTTATATCTTATATCTTATATCTTATATCTTATATCTTATATCTTATATCTTACATCTAAAATATAAATCGTTCTATTGGTGTTTATCCAGCTTCCTCTTCTGAAAAAAACAGAGAGGAAGCTATTTTAAAATTAGATTTACAAGCAACAGTTAAAGTAGATTCGTGATTAGACAAATTTTTTAATAGTTGCTTTCTTTTTAAATTATTTGTGCAACGACAGCTTTAGCTGTTCTAGTTCTATAAAAAGCCAAAAATCTAAAAGTCTAAAAAGCCAAAAGTCTAAAAAGCCAAAAAGCAATAATTTTAAACTTAAATTGTAAGATTCTGGCAATGAATAAATTACATTAGTCTCATGTCTCATGTCTTACATCTCTTTAAAAAATAATGAAACTCGAAGATATAGATAACATATTTAAGCAGCAAGAAAGGCGGTTTGACAAAATGCCATCAGAAGCAGTTTGGCAACAGCTAGAGGGAAGATTGCAGCAAAAAACCAGCGTTCAGCCACCTAAAAAACGCTTGGGATGGCTACGCTATGCGGCTGCTATATTCCTAGTTGTGTTGATTCCACTAGGGGTTTTGTTATTTAATCAAATGAGTATAAATGATATGGCAAGCACAGGGAAAATGGCTGCTATGGAAAAATCAGTAGAGGCTATGGAGGAGGAAGCAACAGAAATGGATAATTCAGCAGATTATGCTCCCTATGATGATTCAAAAAGTGGTGCTAATGACTACATACCAACAAAAGAGCAAGCAATTGGTGATGCATCTTATGATATGGAAGGAGGAGCAGCCGAAGAAGTAGCAGAAGATGAAATTCTAGAATATGAGGCAGAAGAAGGCATTTCAGAGCTAACTAGTGAAAGGGAAGAAGCAAGTCAAAAAAATAATTTAAAAGATAAAATAGAAGAAAGTAAAGATACAGATAAAAGAGCAGCCGAGAGGGAAACTAAAGATATAACTCGTGCAAATACTTCGACCACCCAATCGAATAGTTATTCACCAACTACAGAAGCAAAACCTGCATTGAAAACAGTGAAAAAAAGCACAACTAGAACTACTACTCCTACTACTATGGGAGGGAGGGAGAGTTCTATTAACAAGGCAGAGTCAAGAAATGAAAAACAACAATATACTGATAGTCAGAGAGATAGGGCTTTGAAAGAAGAAGATAAACAGCAAGAAGCAGTATCGAAACCTACATCTAAACCAACTGCAAAACCTAAAAAGAAATCAATAAGAACATCGCCTTCATCAAGCTCTGTATCTAAACCTACAGCAAAATCAGTACCACCGCCACCACCACCATTACCAAAACCATTACCAAAACGATCAAAAACTACAACAAAAACCACTACACTGCCGCCACCACCGCCGCCGCCAGCACCAAAGAGTTTGAAAGAAAATATACAAACTTTGAAGAAAAAAACTACAACAAAATCAGTACCACCACCAGCAAACAATCCTGATGCGGTAAAAGAGCGTTTAAGAAAATTGAAAAAAAATACTCTAGGAAATTCTAGACCCTCACCAGAAGCAGAAACGCGCAAATCGGCAAGTGAGCGTTTGCGAGCTTTAAAGGAAAACGCTAGAAACAAAAAGCCAAGAAATATACAATATTCACGTTATTACTTAGCCAAACAAAAAGCTTTTACGATACCAACACCATCACCTAGTACAAATATTAATAAGGACAGTAAAACCAAAAATCAAGCAACAGATTTTGAATTGCTGCAACAGTTGCTAGGAAACTGGAAAAATAAAAAAGAGGATTTTGAAGTAGTTGAAAAATGGAATTTAGTTAATGAAAAAACTTTGCAAGGTAACTCTACTATTAAACAATTAGAAGAAACACTATTTCTTGAAGACTTAACTATTACAAGTCGAAAAGATAATATTTTTTACACTATCAGAAATCATATAACAAGTGAACAGTATCTACTAGAAAAAGCCAGCCTGAATCAATTAGTTTTTATTCAAAGAAACAAAAAAAATATACGCTATCCCGAAAAGATTATTTACAATTTTGAAAAAAATAAACTATCTATTCATTTTCTAGGAATGGAAAATGGTCAATTTGATAGTAAAATAGAATTATTTAAGTGAGTTTTAGAAGTAAGATAGGAGACGGAGATTTGAGGTGAATCCACGAATCACTGATAAATGCAAGCTGCTTGCTTAGAAAAAGAAACAGTATTTTAAAATTGTTATAAAATTAATTTAGACTATGAAAAAAATTCTTGTAATTTGTCTGGCCTTATTGTGCCTACAAGCGACTGCTTTTTCACAAGGGAAAAAAAGCAAAAAAAAGCCTGTTAAAAAAGAGGAAAAATCAAATATTCAGGTAGCTGTTTTACTAGATACCAGCAATAGCATGGACGGCTTAATTGATCAAGCAAAGTCGCAATTGTGGAAAATGGTGAATGAATTAGCATTAGCCAAAGACAATCACGACAACATTCCAAACTTAGAAATCGCCCTCTACGAATATGGCAATGACAACCTTTCAAAAGGAGAGGGGTTCATCCGCATGGTCTCAGAGTTAACGACTGACCTCGACTTGATTTCCGAAAAATTATTTGGATTAACAACCAACGGAGGCAGCGAATATTGTGGTCAAGTAATTCAAAAAGCAACCAATGAATTAAAGTGGAATGACAGCAATGATGATCTGAAAATTATCTTTATCGCTGGAAATGAGCCTTTTACACAAGGTCCTGTAGATTATGAAAAATCTTGCAAAAAAAGTGTTTCAAAAGGAATCATTGTGAATACCATTTTTTGTGGACGAGAAAAAGAAGGCATAAATGGAAAATGGAAGTCAGGCGCAAGTTTGGCAGATGGCAAATTTATGAGCATTGATCACAACGAAAAAGTTGTTCACATTGACGCACCGCAGGATAAAAAAATCGCTGAATTAAGCGAGGAACTCAACAAAACCTACATCGGCTATGGCAGTCTAGGACAAGAGCGCATTGAATTACAAAAAAGGCAAGATAGCAATGCAAGTCAATACGGGCGAGCAAATACCGCAACGCGTGCGATGAGTAAAGCATCTAATAAATATAAAAATGAAGCTTGGGATTTGGTAGATGCGACCAAAGAAAAAAAGGTAGTTGTAGAAGAAATGGAAGCTGAAGAGTTGCCTGAAGAAATGAAAGAAATGGATAAAAAAGAGCGTAAAGAATATGTTGAAAAGAAAAGTAAAGATCGAGAAAGAATACAAAAAGAAATTAAACAGCTAAATAAAGAACGACAAGAATACGTCAGTAAAGAGCGTGCAAAACAAGCAAAAGACAAAGGAAAAACCTTAGATGATGCCATTATCAAAACCATCCGAGAGCAAGCCGAAAAGAAAGATTATTGTTTTGACGAAGAATGATGTTGAGTTGTTTTGTGAGGTTACAAGGTTTTAAAGTTGGAAAGTTTTTTCTTTTTAAGAAATTAAAAAAAATGCTTTTTACTTGCTTAGTCATAACTATACAAGATAACTTTAATTCAACCTTGTAACCTTACAACTTTCTAAACTTTTTAGAGTTTGGAGCTAAATTGACTTTTCGCCTTTTATTTTATTGATAAAAACAATAATAATCTCTTTGAATTTTGTATATTTTTGATTAACAAGATAAAAAGCATTAGATTTAAAATTAATTAAAAAAAAATAAAAACTTTAAAACCTTGTAACTTTGTAACCTTCCAAACTCCAAAAACTTTCCAAACCCAAAAAAAAATCCATGAAACCCTATATCAGTTTTTTCTTTATCTTCCTGTTTTTAATCAGCCAACAGTTGTATGCAGGTGGATTTATTGTTGTTAGCCCACAGAATAGTAAGTGGAAACCCTGCTATCATTGCCCTATACCGCCACGCCCTATACCACCGCCACCACCCGATTTTACGCCTTTTCCCCTAGAAGTGAAATCCGAAAAAGTGAGTGTAGAAATCAATAATCAGGCAGCAACCACTCATATTGATCAAGTATTTTACAATTCCACCAACCGCATGGTAGAGGGCTATTTTATGTTTCCCATTCCCAAAGGTGGTGTGATTGATAAATTTTCCATGTACATCAATGGGGAAGAAGTAGAAGGGGAGTTGCTAGATGCCAAAAAAGCGCGCAAAATTTACGAGGATATTGTCCGTAATTTACGCGATCCAGCACTGTTAGAATATAGCGAACAAAACTTATTTAAAGCAAGAGTATTTCCGATTCAGCCCCGTTCAGAGCAGCGCATTAAAATTTCGTATAGCGAATTATTATCTAAAGAATCTGCAACGGTAGAATATGTTTATCCGCTAAATACCAAAAAATTTGCTGCCCAAGCTGTGCAAAATATTAGCATAGATGTAAAGATTTTTGCTGATGAAGCCATCAAAACGGTCTACTGCCCAACGCATGACACCGATATAGTGCAGAAAGCAAAAAAGGAAGCCAGAGCAAGCTTTGAAGCCTCCAAAACAAAACCAGATACCGATTTTAAGTTGTACTATAATACTGACCGAAAATCGTCCGTTGGCTTATCACTTTTATCCTATAAAGAACGCAAAGAAGATGGTTATTTCTTCCTAACTGTCAGCCCCGGATTTGAGGAGCAGAACCAAGAAATAGCCCAAAAAGACATTACTTTTGTATTAGATGTATCGGGTAGCATGTCAGGTGAAAAATTAGAAAAAGCCAAAGAATCCCTGCATTTTTGCATCAACAATTTAAACGAAGGAGACTGCTTTAACATCATCCGTTTTTCTACAGAAGCTCGCGCCTTATTCGATGATTTAGAGGAAGTTAACAAAGAAAGTCTAAGCGAAGCCAAAGAATTTATCAATGATTTAAAAGCCATTGGCGGCACCAATATTGACGAGGCTTTAGAAGAAGCATTAAGCATTAAACGGAAAGCTGACCGACCCTATATTGTGGTTTTTATTACCGATGGAAAACCGACTGTAGGCGTTACAGAAGAAGAAAAATTATTGTCAAAAATAAAGAAAAATAACAGCCAAAATACGCGTATTTTCACCTTTGGCATCGGCGAGGACATCAACACGCATTTGCTAGATAAAATCACCGAATTATCCAATGCCTACCGAAGTTATATTTTGCCAAATGAAGATATTGAGATCAAAATATCAAATTTTTATACCAAAATAAGCTCCCCAATTTTAACCGATTTAAAACTAAAATTTGATAGAAGTATTTCAGAATATCAAGTCTATCCCAAGCAATTACCAGACCTATTTCGAGGCTCTTCCGTCAGCGTATTAGGGCGATATAAAGGCGATGGAAAAGCCAAAGTTACGCTAACAGGACAGTTGAATGGGCAAAGTAAAACCTTTGATTATCAAGCTAATTTTGTAGATAAAGAAGAAAAACATGACTTTATTCCGCCTGTCTGGGCATCGCGAGCAGTAGGCTATTTATTGGATCAAATTCGACTACATGGCGAGGACAAAGAACTAGTGGATGAGGTGACAGATTTAGCTAAAAAATACGGCATTGTCACGCCCTACACCAGCTATTTAATTATAGAAGATGAAAAAGAAATTACCCAAGTTCCTCAACAGCGGCATCCCTACGATTTAGGCAATTTACGACCAAGACGAAGTAGACCTACAAGCACAAGAGGGGGAGCATCACGCAGTTCATCAACAATGCCCATGTCGAAAGATACTTATGAGGTAGTAGAGGAAGAATATAAGGCACTCAAAAAGAAAGAAGGCAAGAACAGCATTCGCTCTAGCCGAGAAATACAGCAACTCAATAAAGCCTCCAATTATGCACAAACCCGACAAGGGCAATCGCGCATGAACTACCGCGACAAGCAAGGACGAGAGCGCAATATCGCAGGGCAATACCGCAACATACAAGGCCGCGCCGTCTACCAAAATTCGGACAATAGTTGGGTAGATTCCAAAGTCGCTAAAAACCAAAAAGCGAAGGTCAAACGCATACAGTTTGCCTCTAAAGGGTACTTTGAACTCCTCCAAAACGAACCCCTCGCCGCCGATTTCCTAGCCCTCGGCAATAATGTTCAGTTTTATCTGAATGATGTGGTTTATGAGGTATTTGAGTAAGTAGTGCCGATTTGTAATCGGTGAAGGAAGAGAAAGATTACTTAGATAGAAATATTATTTCTTTTACTTAAAAAAGATGACATTTGTTCCATTAATTGATAAATTCTGGTGGTTTTAAAGGCAGGGATAGGAGCGTTTGGATCACTGTCTATGGCTTTGGCTCTAATGATGACAGTATCCAAATTTTGCTGTGCTATTTCTACTTTATAACCACCTTTTACTAATGTGGCTAATTCTTGTTTAAGCCCTTGACAGTTAGTAGCTTGTGAGTTGCTTATATCTCGGTAATGTAGGTATAACCAAACCTCAAAACAAGGGTTGCTAATGGCCATATTCCAGTTTTTTTTCTCTTTACAATATTGAATTAACTCATAAATGGTTTCTTTTTTCCAATTGTCTACATCAAATACAAACCAAAGTAGGTCGTTTTGGGAATAGGTAGGATTTTTTTCATAATTGGCTGCTCTTTCTAGCAAATATTTGGGGGCTGATTTATGAGCATCATCATCTTGTTCACCACCTGGGGCAAGTACTTCAATGTCAATGTGTAAGGAGCGTATTTTGTTTTTAAAATAGTCAAAATACGCTTTTTCTCGTTTGGCACCTTCACAAATAATTACAAATAGTCGGGCATCTCTATGTGATTTTCCTTTTTTATAGTCTCTATTTTTCCGTCCCATTTGTTTGATGCCAGTTTAAGTTTTTTAAATCTCCCAAAAAAGGAATTGCGCCAAAACGCCCTTTCAAATAACCTGTTTCAATATCAGAACCATAATCAGGTTTGAAATCGCTGAGTGGGTAACAATCAGAATAACCATTTTTATCTTTTTCTACAAACCAAATTTCATCTTGTCTAAATAAGGATAAATCCAGTAAGTTAGATTCATGTGTCGTAAAAATCAGTTGACCTTTCATGTTTTTATCTTCCATTAATTTAGTCAATAACTGTCTCAATAAAGTAGGGTGGAGGCTACGTTCCATTTCATCAATAATAACAGTACCGTTTTTATTTACTATGTAATTAATTATGGGGATGAAATCTAATAATCTTTGGGTACCATCTGATTCTTCTTTAATATCAAAACCTACCTTTTCATCTTGTTCATTTTGGTGTATGATCAACAACTCTTTTACAGAAGGTTGAGTATTTTCAGTGACAACTATAGCGTCCTCTTTTCCTAATCTTACAGAGTCATTATAATTTAGTCTAATTATTATTTCCTCTTTCAGCTTAGGAGAATGTTCCCCTAAAAATTCATCTAAGTGAGTTGATTTTAAAGTGATTTCTTGAATACCTACATGGTAGTTTTGCATTAGGGAATTGACAAAATATTTAAAATCACTACTAAAATATATAGAGTTGATTACTATAGGTTTTAGTGTTGTGTGTGGAGATAATATAGCGAGATTATCAATCCAAGTGTAAGTTAATAAAAGTTCTTCAAGCTCTACCTCCTCATATTTTGATAAAAATAGCTCATTATTTTTTAACAATTTTTCTTCATATAATTCAATTAGTAACTGATTTTTAGGAGTTTGTAAAAAATCGTCTTTTATAGCTAACTTTATTTTTTTATCTTTCGTTAAAGTACGCTTAAAAATTAATTCATCCTCTTTATTTTGATCAATTTTGTATAAATATTCTTCTTCAACACTTTGTTGATAAATACTTAATCCATAAGCAAATAAGGTGTTATTTTGAATAAATTCTATATCAAATTGAATAGGTTGTGAAGCATTTTTTTTATGAAGTTTGAATTTTAGATTATCAATGTAAGTAGCTTCTAAACCTTCTTTAATGATTATACGAAATACAGCAATCGCACTCACCAAATTAGATTTGCCTGCTCCATTTGCGCCATAGATAGCAGCAGTCCGCACCAATTCAATTCCTGCTTTTTGGTAGACATGATGTGGATGTATGTCAACATCTCCTGTCAACATATTAAATTCGGTTTCTTTTCCAAAGGATAGAAAATTATTTACAACAAATCGAACCAGCATTTTTATCAATTTAAATAAAAAAAATAACTAGAAATATGACTGCTAAAGCATTCGTTACAGAAAATATTTAAAAAGAATTAATCACGAACAATATATCTAATCATGAACCACTAAACGGAACAGAAATCAACAAAAAAAATAAAAACCTTAAAACTTTCCAACCTTGAAACCTTTCAAACCGCTAAAATTCCCACCCCATCAAATCCTTCACCGTCTCCTTAGTTGGCGGATGTTTGATCGGTAATTTGGAATCTTTTAGAGGAGCAATCAGATAGTCTAGGGCGGGGGCTATCCATGCTTCACTTTGTTCATCTTTGTATTGGAGTAATAAAGCAATTTGATACAATTTAGTGAGTTCTTCAAACAAAGATTTGGCGGTCATTTCTTGGAGGTCGCGCGTAAATTCGGGGAGTTGTTGGGCAATGCGAACTACTCGATGTAGGATGGGCAGTAGTGGTTTTTGCTCTTTTCGGCTGAGTTTGACAAATTGATTGCGAATGAATTTGAGCATCATAGGCAAGCCTTTAGATTTTTGAGTAGCGCGAAGCATATCCAATACCATAATGTTACCTGCGCCTTCCCAAATCGGTAGAACCATTGCATCGCGCATCAATTTTGGCATTACACCGTCCTCAATATAGCCGAGGCCACCCATTAATTCCATGCTTTCGCGGATGCTGTAGACCCCATTTTCGGCGGTGCGTTTTTTGACCATTGGTGTCAGTAGGCGAATCACTTCTTGCGCTGTTTCGTCTCCATTTTCGGCGAGGTCAAGGGTTTTGATGGCGTGCCAAGTGAGGTAAAAGTCAGCTACGTAATTTGCACCGAGTTCTAGGAGTTTTTGGCGTACAAGGGCATGGTTTAGCGCATTGGTGCCAAAGGTAGTGCGGTGACTTAAAAATTGATAGGATTCAATCAAGGCACGGCGATGACTACTGAGCGCAGCAACCGAATTGTATAGCCTTGACAAATTGATCATATCTGCCATAATTTTAAAACCTTCGCCTTCTTTGCCGATCATTTTACCGACTGTATCCGTTAAAATAATTTCGGCACTAGCCATAGAACGCACCCCCAATTTATCCTTCAAACGAACAATATTCATCTTATTTTTGGAGCCATCGGGTCGTTGTTTTTCAACTAAAAAGATAGATAAACCCTTGGTACCACGAATTTTAGGATTGGTTCGGGCAAGGACAAAAATCAATTCGGCATTGGCATTGCTGCAAAACCATTTTTCGCCATTTAATAGGTAGTAGTCATCTTTATAGTGGGTGGCGCGCACCAAATTAGCTCCAACATCTGAGCCGCCCGATTTTTCGGTGAGGAACATCGCGCCTGTAAATAATTTGTCCGTTTTTTGCGTGTAAATGTAGGGTAACAAACGGTTTTTATCCTTGCTCGTGCAGTAGCGCGCAATCAATTGAGCAACACCGTCTGTCATGCAGAGGGGGCAGTACAAACCGCTTTCGCTCATGGCGTACATAAAGCCTGCCGCAAAGCCTAAACGGTGTCGTTCTGTGGCAAATTGCTTGCGGTAGCGCGGTTGCCATTTTACATAAAACATGCCCGATTGTACGGCGATGTCCAGTAATTTTCGGTAGGCAGGATGGAAGCGAATATCGTTGATGGTTTCACCATATAAGTCGCGCTTGACTAGGGTAGGGGGCTCTTTGTCAGCCGTTAAGGAGAGTTCATTCATTTCGCCTGCTGCCAATTCGCCGAGTTTTTGCAGGCGTTTTTCCATAAATTGTTGACCTGCTTCTGAGCTTTCTGATTTAAAGAAATGCTGAAAAATTTGGTCGCTTTCATAAAAGTTTTGGCTAAATTTCGTATTATTAGAGAGTACTTTGTTCTGTGGAGTGAATATTTGTTTAGGTTTTACCTTAATTGGATTGTTTAGAATAGATTCTAAATTTTCAAGAGGTTTAGTCATAGTGTTCATTTTTTACTGAGATTTAAGACACAAGATGTAAGATATAAGATTTTGATAGTGAATAATTTATCTTTAGATTATACCTAAAGATTTACCATGTCCTAAACTCTAAATTTTTTCAATAAATCATTTATGTGATAGCATCAGATTAGGGGATGCCAATGTATTTGAATTAAATAAAATTGATTATTTTTTAAAAAAAGAGAACGAAAAATACGGTAGTTATTATTTCCGCATTATTTACAATTTCTCTGCCACAAAATTAGTGTATTTTTTTGAGTTCTTTTAGAATAACGTCATTTGTTAGCTGCTTAATGTATTAATTATAAAAAACTGGTATGCTTTTGGAATGTTAGAGACTGTATTTAATTACGAATTACGAATTACGAATTACAAATTGTGAATTAGAAATTATGATTAGGCTAAAAGTCTAAAAGTCTAAAAGTCTAAAAGTCTAAAAGTCTAAAAGTCTAAAAG
>JAHDHV010000202.1 GCA_020631155.1 Bacteroidota bacterium
TTTTTGTAAAATGGTAAAACGCTTTCAAAGTTTTGGCAAAAGCAACCTCATTTACAAAAAATTAAATTCATGCAATTGTTGAAATATGTGGTCATTACACCAGCTTACAATGAGGAGGAGTATCTTCCATTCTTATTAGAGTCAATGATCGGGCAGACACATCAAGCTGCACAATTAATTATAGTGAATGATGGGTCTACTGATGAAACGGCTAAGGTGGTAGAAAAATATGGACTCCAGCATGATTGGATAAAGTTGGTGAATAATACAAAAAAAGAAAAACGCGCACCGGGCGCAAAGGTCGTCCGTGCGTTTTTACTTGGCTTTGAGCAATTGGATGTGCAAGACTATGATTTTATTGTTAAATTGGATGCTGACCTTAGCTTGCCTGAGCATTATTTTGAAACCATTGCCAAACATTTTCAGCAAAATGAGCAACTTGGTATGGTAGGAGGCGTTTGTTCTTTGCAAGAAGATGGAGTTTGGATAGTAGAAAAAGTTGCTGATGATGACCATATTAGAGGTGCGTTAAAAGCATATAGAACAAAAATCTACAATAAAATGGGCGGGCTGCGAACTGCAATGGGCTGGGATACAGTGGATGAATTGCTGTGTAGGTATTATGGCTGGCAGGTGAAAGTAGACCCAAGTTTGGTTGTCAAACATCATCGCCCGACCAATAAGGAAGTTGGCTTTTTGAAGGGGAGTTTTAAGTGTGGGAAAACGTTTCACTATATGCGTTATTCTTTTTTATTGGCATTGCTCGGCTCTTTAAAAAGGGGAATGGTGCATAAGCCTCCATTAAAAACAATCTGGTACACCCTAAAAGGTTATATATCCGCTTGGTGCAACAATGAACCTCCAATTGTAGATGAACAGCAAGGAGCTTACATTCGTCAGTATCGTTACAATAAGATTCAGAAAAAAATCAAGCAGCTATTTAAGTAAATTATTTTTATTGTTAATGGATAAGTAAGTTATAATTAATGATTTAATTGTCTTAGTTCTCCTATCTCCTGTCTAAAATCTCCCATCTAATAAACAGCTAATTCGTTTTTATGAAAGATTCGCGTTTACAATTTTTAGATACTTATCTCCCTCAATATTTAACTTTTTATTTTAAAAAAAATATTTTAGCGGAAAAAGGCTGGACATGGAAATACTTATTGTATCGAATTGCACGGCCGATATTAAAAGTCAACTACAAAATATTCAAACAATTACATCCTCAATCGCCTTGGCTATCACAAATAGCTATTTTATTTTTCAAACAATATCTCACCAAAGAGATGATAGGGCTGGAATATGGAAGCGGATTTAGTACTGTTTTTTATGCAGAAAGGGTGAAAAAAATTGTTGCTATAGAGCATCATAAAGAGTGGTATGATAAAGTAGAAAAACAACTGGAAGAATTGAATTTGACTAATGTAGAATATGTATTTATTCCAGTAAATAAGGATGACTGGCAAGAGAAACTACCTAGCTTATATACAGAATACCCCCTTAATTTTAACGATTTCAAATATCGCCCTGAGTATTTTAATTATTTTGAAGCCATAAAAAATTACCCTGATGAGCATTTCGACTTCATCATTGTAGACGGACGAGCAAGGGTAGAGTGTTCCTTAAATGCCTTATCCAAGTTGAAAAAAGGCGGGCTATTTATCTTAGACAATTCAGAGCGCAGGCGTTATCGTCCTGTTTTTGAAATATTGAAAGACTGGCCAATGAGCAATACCTCTACTGGTTTGACAGATACTACTTTTTGGGTAAAGCCTAATTAGTCAAATAGGTAATATTTTTTGCTTAAAATTTTGTAAATTAATTATTTATAGATTTAAATGGGAGTTATCCAACGTCAGGGTATTAAAGAAAGTATAGTTGCTTATGTAGGAATGATTATTGGGGCAGTCAGCATTTTGTATGTGCGGCCTAATTTTTTAACACCCGCCGAAATAGGCCTAATAGCAACACTTATTTCTGCTGCTACTTTGCTGATGCCTTTTGTGCAATTAGGGATGACAGCCACAGCTATTAAGTACTTTCCTTATTTTGAGGATAAGGAAGCCCACCACAATAGTTTTTTATGGATATTGCTAGGTGTCCCTATTCTGGGTTGTATAATCATTAGTATTCTATTTTTATTATTATACCCATTTATTGAAGCACACTATATAACAAAATCTTCCCTTATTGTTCCTTTTTTATATTATATCTTACCTTTAGCCTTTATCATAGCCTACTTTACGGTATTTATGGCTTTTTGCCGCTCCCTCTTCCGCATTGTCGTTCCCAGTTTTTTCCAAAATATTGTCCTAAAAGGCGGCCTCATTATCATCATTTTGCTGTACGCTTTTCAATGGATTTCATTGAAACAATTGGTCTGGAGTATTTTGGTTTTATATACTTTTATGCTTGTGGGATTAATTGTATATGTATATGCTTTGGGGCATTTATTTTTAAAACCTAATTTTAAAAAGTTTACAAAACCCTTGCTTAAAGAAATGGGCACCTATGCATTTTATGTCTTTCTAGCTGGTTTTGCAGGTATTTTAGTATTGCAAATTGATGTATTGATGTTGAGTGCCTTGAAGAATGATGCGAGTGTTGGGATTTATACTATTGCTTTGTATATTGGAACGGTGATTGAGATTCCTCGCCGTTCTTTGAACAATATTTCCGCACCTGTGGTAGCGGCGGCATGGAAGGATAATGATACGGCAAAAATCGCTGATTTATACCAGCGCACTTCTATTTTACAGTTTATTGTGGGCTTATATCTGCTCACTTGCATCTGGGCAAGCATTGACGATTTGTTTCTGCTCATTCCAAATGGCGATGTGTATTCGGCAGGAAAATATGTTGTTTTGTTTATTGGCTTGGCAAAAGTTGTGGATATGCTCACCAGTATCAACAACGAAATCATTATTAATTCTGCTTATTATCGCTTCAATTTTTACGCTATGCCCTTATTAGCGGTGTTAACCATCCTTACCAATTTGTTATTTATTCCAAAGTGGGGAATTGTAGGGGCTGCCATTGCTTCTTTAGCAGCTTTAACTTTGTTTAATATAGCAAAATTAGTATTTATATATTGGAAAATGGATATGCAACCCTTTAGTTTGGCTACAATAAAAGTACTACTCATCACTATTCTAAGCTTTGTGATTAGCCTATTTTTACCACTTACTGAAAATGCTTTTATCAACATTATTTTACGTTCCACATTTATCAGTATTGTAATGATTAGTGCCATCATTTTAACAAAAGTATCCCCTGATTTTAATAACTTTTTACAAAAAATGCTACAGAAAATAAAACTAAAATAGACATAAGACGCGAGACATGAGATGTGAAATTTTTGGAGTTTGGACTAAATTGTTTTATTTGTTTATGCGGCTGTTCTACGAATCACTGATCCACTAATCTACAAATCCACCATTAATACCGAATTTCCTGTACACCTATTACACTAGCATTAGGGCGGTATACATTAAAATCGCTAATTA
Organism: Bacteroidota bacterium; assembly: GCA_020631155.1. GTDB lineage: Bacteria > Bacteroidota > Bacteroidia > Chitinophagales > UBA2359 > JAHDHV01. Next base: position 3,510 of record JAHDHV010000202.1, read on the forward strand.
AAACCGAGCCATCTAGGTTAAAATCCCCTTGCGCTGTATAGCTGTCAATGATGGAAAAATCGGTTTCATAACCGTTAAAATCCGAAACATTGATGATGCCATTGCCGTCACAATCGCCGCTATGAAGCACAAAAACATCATTTCCTACATCCTTTAACTGTTCATTGCCCAATGCTTGTGTGGCAGATGTCGTAAAATCATAAACCAATTCGTTATTCACTACACTGACATCTGTTGCGCTCATTACATCCAAATGATTGCGATGTCGAACCACAATATAATAGTCGCCACTGCCTTGTAAATTATCAAACAACAAACCATTCGTTACACCATTCACATCTATAATACGACCTGTTGTAAGCAATAAACCAGCTTTTCTTGCAACAATCACTTGTCTATCTATCGCACTTCGCAATTCTACCAAAACCCAATCTACAACATTGATAGACAAGCCAGCCGCGACTTCGCCACCCATATAATTCCAAGGCGATTGATTAAATATTTGCGTAGCAGGAATCAAAAAATTATTGGCTAAAGCACTGTGCATAAAACCCGTACTATTATCATAAGCACCTTCTAAAAATATTTTTACGTCCACCATTACAGTGGCTAAAGTTTGAAAAATAATAGGTGTAACCGTAAAATCGCTATAATCTCCACTACCACAGTTGGCTTGAATAGCTACCTCATATTCCGTATCTTCTACCAGACCTGTTAAAGTAAAAGGATTATCTAATACATTGGAAACCAAAGACCAAGAACTGGTGCCAAGCTCTCTATAAACAATGGAGTAGCTAAAGGCATTCGGTGTAGGTATCCAAGTTAAATCAGCGGCATCACTGCCAACGCTTAAAACGCTTAAATTGGCAGGAGTAGGACAGGTGGCAAGGGTTGTAAAGAAGTGAACACCCGAAAAACCACTAAAATTGCTACTACCGCAATTACTTTGCACCTCAAATTCATAGGTTGTTTCGGGAAGTAAGCCTGTTACATACCAACTATTGCTGAAAACAGAAACGGTAGGTAGCCAACTCCCTGAGTTTACAACCCTGTAGCGCAATTGATAGCCACTACTAGCGTCAGGCGCATCATCCCAAGTGAGGGTCGCGCTCGTAGCATCAAGAGTTGAGGTGCTTAAATTACTTGGTATAGTACAAGCAAAAGTTGATGAAACTGTTAATAATAAGGCAGAAAGAATGACGATAAGTAAAGGTATTTTTTTGCTGTTCATTGTGATTGGGGTTTTGAAGGTCTTGAACTAAATGCTAACATCTAATCAAAGCCTGTGCCATCCTTTAGTCGAGTTTTATTAACAACGCAAAACAAATTTTTTTCTACCTTTTTAAACCTTCTTCAAAGTATCACATCCAAAACAGCGTATTTCCCAAATAACCCCCCCCATTTACTCATCTATTACAAAACTGAATAACAAATTCATTATGAAGCAATTAAGCTTACTATTATCCCTTGCACTTTTTCTGGTTTTTGGTCATGCAGATGCATTTGCACAACATGCTAGTTCTAAGAGAAAAGTAGTGGCCAAACGCAATATTACTGCCCTTCAAAAAGCGGATGTAAAGCAAACTCGTTCTTTTGAGCAAGCCGTTAAAGTCCGTTATTCCGATGATGTACAATTGAAAGCGAGTAATCGAAAAGCAAAATGCGGCTCAAGCGATCCACGCATTAAAGGACGTTATTCTTGCAATGACGTACAAAAAGTGATGAGAGAAAGACGACTTCAAAAGGCGGCTGAAACTAACGCAAGAAAGGCGCGCCTAGCCAAACTCCGAGCCAACAGTACCCAGCAAGTTCGCCAGCAACCAAGCACCTCATCTACTGCCCGAAAAATTGCTCGCCCATCTTCTGTCATAGCGAAGAAGCAATTGCCTACACATAGCCGAAAAGCGATCAAAACATCAGAAGCAAAATTTTAATAGCCATCTTTGCCGAGTATTTTTTAGCCTTAAACTTAAACCTTTACCCTTGTTTTTTATCTAATGAGTAATTTCAGTCTTAATCTTTAGCCTTAAACCCAAATCAAGCCAAAAAAATCCTAAAAACTGAACTAGAACTAAGTAAAAAATATTAAGCAAGCGGTTTTTAATTGTAAATAATGGGAGTCCATAGCTGTAGTGATACACCTGTGGGCTTTTTTTATTTTATGGCTATGGCCAAAATGTACTGTGTTTTTGTAACTTTGTATTCCATAAAGCAAATTCACAAATTTGCTCTATAAGTAGCTAGACAAAATTAAACGACAACTGAACTTGTTGTAAACTATTGATAATGAGTTAAGTACCTCAAGTTTTTATGTCTTATGTCTCACATCTTATATCTCACGTCTTATCTTTTACATCTCCTAGCCAAGTTATGAATACACAAGCACTACTTAATCATTTACAAAAAGCAAATATCCAAACATGGACGGAATTAGGGCAGTTTTTAGACCAATTAAAAAACACAACTAAGCCCTCTTTTTATCCTAACTCCCTCACTTTCAATGATTTTAAAAATAAACTCAAAGGTGGCATTGGCTTTCTTACCTTCCATTATGGAGCCTATGGCGTAACCGTTGAAATGTATAAATATGCAAGTGCATTGAAAAAAATCCTGCCCGATGTGCAATTTCATTTTATTGGTGGGCGTATTCCTCTCGAAGCAGATACTTTTTTGGGAAAAAATAGCTCCAAATTGGAAGTGCCAGCCATGCAAGGCTTTGGCGATTGGGCGTTATATGAAGAATTTTACGGCACTCGCCTAGAAAAAAATAGCCCACAATACAAACAACTGCTCCACAAATTTTGGCAAGAAACCCTTACCATTGTCGAAAAATTAGGTATCTACATTGAAAAACACGACATCCAACTGCTCTATTTGCTCAATATCTGTTCTAATCCGGGCAATGTTTCCCTAAGTCTGGCAACTGTTTTGGTAGCTGAATATTTGCAAATTCCTGTTATTAACAACAGTCACGAATTTTATTGGGAAGGGGGAAGCCGAGAAAGTGACAGAGTGAAAAAAGGTAGAAGAAGAGGCCCACGAGATTTCTTCTTTACCAATGCACATATCTCTGATTTCTTCTCCATTATTGATCGCCTCTTTCCTTGGGAATCTAAACAGTGGTTTAGTTTAAATATTAATAAAAGCCAAAGCCAAAAAATAATTGATAAAAAGGGATTTAACCCCGCTAATGTTGGTGAAATAGGAACAGCGGTTGATACAGAAGAATTTGTAGTGCGAAGTAAGCGGAAAACCATTAATGCGCGTCTACAATTGGACGCTATGCTCAAACGCTATGGCAAAAAGCTGGCACTATACACACCTGAGCAGATTTTGGAAAAAAAATTAGTAGACCCTCGCCGTCCGCAGCCTATTTTGGTAGGAGCAAGCCAACGTTTAAAACCGAGTTTGTCAGATAATAATATTGTACTGTTGCAGCCGACAAGGGTAACCCTTCGCAAACGTATTGAACTAGGGTTTTGGTTGATTAGTTTACTGTTTCAAAACCCTGATTTCATTACCAATTTTGAGGGGAATCCGCAGTTGACTTTAACGATTTTGGTAAGTGGTGCGGTTCCTGTAGATCAAATGGATTATTTTAAAAAAATAATTTATGAGTTTGGAAATTTATTGCAAACGCTGCCAACGACTTTTAAACATCGTTTATTTTTAGGATTTTTGTTTAGCGAAATAGATACGCTTCGCTTTAAAAAACATTTTGAGCAACCCATAGGCATGGCAGGGCTATACAATATTGCTTCCTTGGTGATGTTGCCAAGTGAAACCGAAGGGCGTGGGTTGCCCATTATTGAGGCAACTGCTTGTGGAGTGCCTATTTTTTGCAATCGCTATTATCCTGAGGAAGTTTATTCGGAAGTAGTAGGTAAACATTTATCCAAAAAAGACCGATTAAAAGTGATTGAATTTGAAGGAGAAATTCAACAAACACAAGTGCAAGAAATTATTGAGCGCATCTTTTTTCCACAAAATTACATCAAGGAACTGGAACATAACCAAAGAGTGGTACAAGAGCGTTTTAGCCTAGACGCTTTGCGTAAAGATTTAGAGCGAATTTTATATAAATTTTATCTGCAATTAAAAGACGATACTGATTATCGCCAAAAAGCAGCCCAGCTTTTGCAAGAATATTTGCAATTATGTTCCTTAGAAAAAACAGAAGTAGGCGCACTGGTGAATACAGAACAACGCACTTATTTGCCCGGTTATGGTCGTTTAGGGTTTTTTCTGCGCTCGAAATCTTTAATAGATGCTCATGTTTTTCGGAAGGAAGTACGTTTAAATAAGGGAATGATGATGAGGTTTTCTTTAAAGGTATTTCGAGAAACATTGACAAAGGAACCTTTGACAGAAGAACAGTTTCATTATTTTTTTAATTTAATAGATAATGTGCTGAATTATAGCGAAGAAGGAAAAAAAATAACTCATGATCATGCCTTTAATTTTCACTATAAAAATACCCGTTTTTATCCTTATCAATCATTGACTTATCAAGAAATGACAGGCTTAATCAGCTTGATTTTTCATGAAGTAGCTGAAGCCATTTCACCTCAAAACCTAGAATCTAGCCCACACTTTTTTACCGATTGGAAATTGGCACTTTTTCAATTGACCAATAGTGCTAATCTTGCCATTGATAATCGTGATTTATTATTAAAACGCATCAAAAAAAATGTGCCGATCGCCTATTTTCCGGGGAAGTACATTCGTCATGAAGTAGATGTTTTTGTGTTGCAAACAATCCGTTATCGCTTAAATATGAAACCAAATGATGAACTGACAGAAGCAATTTTGGAAAAACATCATGCAAATTTACAGCCGATCTTTATTTTTTGCTTGGCGCGCCCTGTGCGGCGATGGCTAACAGTAGAGACTTTTGAGCAATATTTAAATAGCGGTGAAGATAAGGAGTTGCAATTGTTGGTAAAATATAATATTTGCCAAGTTGTTAAATCAGAACAATGGTGTGTTGGAGTGCATTTGGGGCAACAAGGAACAGAAGGACTAGAAAGTTTGCAGTATGTGCAGCAACATAAAGGCTTTATTATCGCAAACGGAGAACATGCAGCAGTCATGACAGATATTTTAGCAATAGATAGATTTCATATTGGAAAAGCTGTTAAAAAGTTGACAGCCAATATTTTAGGCATTAAAGAAGGCAGCGGATTTATTCAATTTGTGCCTGCTGGTATCCGCTCAACCCTAGGCTATCCATTACCTAATCAAACGGCAATAGATGTATATGAAGTGCGGAACAGTCGGTTATATCGGGATTTGTGTCGTAAACAGGGAGAGACAAAGGTTTTGCAATCTCTTTATGAATATACCGCAAAAACCGCAGCACCTATTAAATTTACTTTAGAGCATTTAAAGGAGCTAGAACGTCCACGAAAGCGCAAGGCTGCCTCTGAAAATCAATACTTTACAGGTATTTATGCCGATGGCAAACCCTATACAGGAGTACTGATTCGTTTGTATGCTCCTAAATGGAGTTTTGAGGTATTACAAAACAATTTGCCCACAAATCCTCATCATTTAATTGAGGATTACAATGATGAACAAGCACATAAAGCACGGATCGCATGGAATGGCAATTTTGCCTATAATAGAACAAACACAGCTTTAACAACAGCACAAGGGTTGAGTTATCCAAAAGAGGCAGTTTTTACCATAAAAAAAGGGCAGTGTAGCACTGATTTACGAGGCAATATTCCAGCTTTATTGGTGGATAAGGAAGGGAAAATTTGTATTGAACTAGTAAAACCAGAGGATGATATTAGTGAGGTAGAAACGGGGATTGAAACAGGCATTTTTTTAGTAAAAGAAAAGAAAATATGTATAAAAGATGATAAAAATGATAAACTACGCACTTCAAAAATAGGAATAGGATTAGATAAAAAAGGCAATTTATTAATCATAGCCATGAATGGATGTATCCGCGAATCAGTAGGAGCGACTTATCAGGAATTAGCCGAAAAAATGATGGATTTTGGAGTAGTAAATGGCGTAAGTATAGGGGCAGGCATTGAAACGCTTCTTTTGGAAGAAGGGCAATTGATGAATACAGCCTATGTAGAGGATGTAGATTATTTGGTAGTTGCTTGTAGAATTTAGAGAGCTAGGTAAAACAGGGCAGGAAATACCTTATCGCATAAGCTTAGGCTCATAAGTAATTTTTTTGTCTTTCAAAGCTTTCATTGCTTGGGTAATGCCTGTAATAGTTAATGGAAACATGCGATTGTCAAATATTTCTCGCAAAATTCGTGCAGAATCCACCACATTCCAATAATATTCATTTGTAGGGCAGAGCCAGACAATATATGGATACTGGACTTTTAATCGTTCTAGCCATACCATACCTGCTTCTTTATTATAATGCTCTACGCTGCCACCTGCATATAAAATTTCATAGGGTGACATATAAGCATCTCCAATAATAATAACTTTATAATCTTTATTATATTTATTGAGGACTTCAAAGGTCGGAATCCGTTCTTCTCGGCGAGCATTATCTTTCCAAACAGATTCGTAGAGGCAGTTATGAAAATAATAATATTCTAATTGTTTAAACTCATATTTGGCAGCCGAAAATAGACGAGAACACAATGCTACATGTTCGTCCATTGTTCCACCAACATCAAAGAAAACCAGCACCTTAACTCGATTTTCCTTAGAAGGTATCATTTCGATATCCAAAATACCTGCATTTTTACATGTATTTTGTATTGTGCTATCTATATCTAGCTCATCAGCAGTGCCTTCACGAGTAAAAACACGAAGGCGGCGCAATGCCATTTTAAGGTTTCGCGTGTCCAATTCCAAGTTATCACTTAGGTTTTGAAAACTGCGTTTTTCCCAAACTTTGACGGCTCGGCGATGACGACTGCCCCCTTGCCCGATGCGAAAACCTTCGGGATTGT
>JAHDHV010000203.1 GCA_020631155.1 Bacteroidota bacterium
TCTTTAAGGTTCAATACAACATCAATTACTTTACGAACTCTTTCTGTACGTACAGTTGCCTCGGCAGGAGCTGCTGCTTCTTCGGTTGCTTCACCTTCTGCTGCTGCTTCTTCGGTTGCTTCACCTTCTGCTGCTACTTCTTCGGTTGCTTCACCTTCTGCTGCTGCTTCTTCGGTTGCTTCACCTTCTGCTGCTGCTTCTTCGGTTGCTTCACCTTCTGCTGCTGCTTCTTCGGTTGCTTCACCTTCTGCTGCTACTTCTTCGGTTGCTTCACCTTCTGCTGCTGCTTCTTCGGTTGCTTCACCTTCTGCTGCTGCTTCTACAACTACCTTTTCCTCTTTGATAAGTTTGTCAGTAGTTTCTTTAACTTCTTCTTCGCTGACCGCTTCTTGCGCTTCTCCTTCGCTTAAATTGGCAGCTTCTACACCTTCTTCTGTTGTTGCTTCCGCTTCTGCGGTTTCGCCTTCAGCAGTTGCTTCGGTGTTTTCTGTATTTGCTTCTTCTGCGCTGTCATCACCTGTGATAGCATTGGTCAAACTTTGCGTAGCACCTTTAGCACCATCTAGCAATTTGTTTGCCCCTTCCTTTACCTTATCTGCACCTGCTTCCACCTTATCAGTTAGCGTAGCATCAGCACCTTTCTTTTTGGTGCATTTTTTCTTACCAGCAACAGCAGCACCTTTTTTGGTACACTTCTTTTTACTAGTAGCTTCTGTACGGTGTTTTTTGGTACATTTAGATTTAGCATCGGCACTATCAGTAAGTGCGCCAAATATCAGAGAAACAAGGATAAGCCCTAATACTCCTAACAAAACATGTTTTGGAGTGGCTTCTTTTAATTTCTGCACAATAGACATCATCATATCAAGATTGTTTTAAGTAAAAATATTTATTTCAAGCTACTTTTTGGACGGCTTAGAAATGCAAAGTCACAGAATCAACATATTTGTATGTCTGTTGTAAAACTTTTTTTAATAATAAGTTTTTTGACATGCAAATAACTTTGTTTTCTATTATATTATTTGCCTAAGTCCTTATTAGTAAATGTATAATGTATAAGCTAGACGCTTATTTTTTTAACTTTAATGATAATAGTTGCTGTAATTGGACTTGATAGAATAAGTCTAATGGGTGCGGTTTATTGTATGTAGGATACTTGGATAGAATGTTTTTATTGAAATTATAAAAAAACTATTCTAACTAAAATTCGTGCAAAGGTACACGTTTTTTCTATTATAAGCAAAAAAAGGGAGAATTAATTACGAATTACGAATGGTTTTTTTTAATTACGAATTACGAATTACGAATTACAAATTACGAATGGAGTTTTATCTGTGTAAGATAATATCAGAACTCTAACTTCTAAAAGTCTAAAAAGCCAAAAGTCTAAATATCCAAAAATCTAAATAGCTAAAAGTCTAAATATCCAAAAATCTAAATATCCAAAAATCTAAATAGCTAAAAGTCTAAATATCCAAAAATCTAAATATCCAAAAATCTAAATATCCAAAAATCTAAATATCCAAAAATCCAAATATCCAAAAGTCTAAATATCCAAAAATCCAAATATCCAAAAGTCTAAATATCCAAAAATCTAAATATCCAAAAATCTAAAAGTCTACTTCAAAAAGTTAAGGTCTACTTTACGGTAGAGTGGATTGGCACCTGCTGTTTTGGCAAATTGAAAGCCATAGAAACTAATCAATAAGCGACTAATGTCAACTCCGTAATCGTTGATCAATTTATTTTGAACGCTCAAAGCTCTTTTTTCAGAAATTCTATTATTCTGCTGGGCAGTACCTACCTTATCAGCGTGACCTTCGATGCTTAGTTTTGCTTGTGGATATTCATTGAGAATAGTAACGATGTCGCCCAATTTTTCTGCTTCACTGGCTTTGATATGAGTAGAATTAGAATCAAAGTAAAGGGTAGCTTTTACATAACGAGCAATATCGTCATAAGACTTTACCTCAATTTCGCGGATACTCGGCTCTTCGGCTCTGATAACGCGTGTTCGGATAATTGGTTCTGTTTCTACTATACGAGGCGCAGGGCTAGGAGTAGGAGCCGTTTCAACAATTCGTACAGGCTCGCTGATAGTGTTGGTAATAATGGGAGTGGTGTTAACAATACGGCGTGGTGTGGGTGTATTGCGAATGATGGTAGGGGCAGTAATAGGGGTAGTTAAAATGCTACCAGGAGAGGCATTTTGATAGTAAATTTCCCAAGGATAGGGACGTACAACGCCTGAATTAGCAACGCGATTGCCTGTATACAAAGAAGGGGTGGCTGCTGGTGCAACAGTGGTATTAATAATACGGCGAGGTGCAGGGGCAGGTATTGTTTCTACGATAGGGGCAGCAGGAACAACAACAGGTGGTGGTGGCGGTGTTTCAACAATGCGTGGTGCAGGCGGTGGCGGCGGCGGAGTAACAACAATTGGCTTATTAACCTCCGCTAATTTGTTGTGTAAATCGCCGATTGTTTTATTTAAGCCGTCAATTTTTCGGTTGATGGCGGCATCATTATCCGCATCTTTTTTTTTTAGTTCTTCGCGCAATTGTGCGACTTCTCTTTTTAATTCTGTATTGTCATTTTTCTGAATAATTGGTTGTTGTTTAGCTGCAATTTGCGCTTTCAACTGAGCGATTTCTTCCAACAAAGCTTGATTGGAAGGCCCGCTTGGTGCGGGCCCTCTATCATTATTTTTGTTATTCAATGTTGCTCTTAGTTCGTCAATTTCTTTTTGCATTCGCTTTCTTCTACCTTCTTCTTTTGCATCGTCTAACTCTTTACGCAAACGCTCAATTTCTCTCATCAACTCATCATTAGAAATATTGCTTGGTGCAGGTGGCGGTGGAGGAGGGGGCGCAGATAAGTTTTGCTTTTGCATATCGCGCATGTCTTCCTGTAATTCTTCCAACTGCTTATTCAATTTTTCAATCGTCTCCTCATATTTTTTATCTTCCTTCGACTTTTTCTTGTCCTCTTTCTCCTCTTTTTCAATGATGACTTCTTTTTCTATGGTAGCAGGACGATTATTCATCTCTAAGCGTAGCTTTTCAATTTCACCAATAATCTTGCGCTCCATACTTTCTTGGCGTAGACGCTCTACTTCAAGCTTGTACATCTCCGTAGTTGGGTCAGCTTTAGGGGCTGCCTGCGGTATGGGTTGTTGCTTTTGCTGTTCTTGCTTTAATTTCAAGATTTCCATTTGCAATTTCAAATCCTGTACATCACGCTCATTAACGATAGAACGAATATCGCCTTCATTGATGCTAGGTGCAGCAGGCGCAACTGGTGCAGGAGCAGGTGCTGGAGGTTGTACAATGATTGGTGCTGGCGCAGGAGCAGGTGCTGGAGGTGTTACAACAACAGGTGCAGCAGGTGCAACTGGCTTGCCTTCTTGACGTTGCTCTTGCTCGGTTTGGATAACATTTTGTAGAGAATCTAACTGCTCTTGGTATTGCTTTTCTTCTTCTGCCACAGGAGCATTTGGATCGCTTGGCAATTCAATAGCTTCTGTTTGAACTAAGTAAGGCGAGTAGTTTTCTTCTTGTTTACAAGCTTTACGGCATTTTTTACGTGCAGAACGGTCTTCTAGCTCTTCGCAAGCGGCCTTACAAGCTTTGATAGCTGATTTGATATTTTTCTTCAGCTTTTTGGCTTCTTTTTTCGCTTCTTTTTTCAAGCGTTTGGCATCGTCTTTATTGACTTTACCTTCTTTTCTAGCTTTTCTACGCTCTTTACGTGTCATTGGCTTAACACCGTCCTCCGTACCTTCTACGGTAGCAGCTACACCTTCGGTTGTTGTTGGCTCTGTAGCTTTTTTCAAACGGTCTTCAATATCCTCTGTTGTAAGGGTTGAATATTTATCAGCAATCAAAACTGGAGCTTTGAATGCTTTCTTTTTCGGGCCAAAATTATAGGTCAAGGCAACAGAAGAGAAGTTGTAAATATCGTTCAAGTTAGTGGCGTCAGGATCGCCTGCATCGCCTCTTTCTTTTACATCATCTAAATAATCAGTGAAAGTGTATTTAAAGTTAGTCTCTAAATTTAAGCCTACACGATCGCCGAATTGGAATCTAAGCCCTAGACCAATTGGCACATGGAAAGTCATGCTGCCATAGTCTTCACCTTCAATTTGTTCTTCTTGTAGGTCTAAATCAAATTCTCCATCTCTATCAGGATCGCCATAAACATCAAAGAAAGTAAGACCGAAACCTGCTGTTAAATAAGGAGAAATAAAACCACCTTTATTAGAGCCGAGTATTAATTCAGCCGAAGTATCAAAAATATCTGTCTCGAAATTAAGGCCACGCTCTAAGTTGGGGTTGTCAGTGATAAGATTATCGCTGCCGTCAAGGGTGCGGTCGTCATAGGTGATTTTACCCATAGTACCAGAAAGTCGCAACGCAAGTGCTTTAGATAAAGCACGCTCGAAGTGTAAGCCATAAGCCAGCTTCGCATAGTTTTTAATGCGCGGATAGTCATCTGTCAGGTCACCATAGTAGTTCATCACCCCGATTTTTGGGGCAATTTTATATTCAAAAAAGTCGTTTTCCTGTGCAAATACCTGTACACTCATCAATACAAGCAGCAGTACAAAGGAACTCAGTTTAATGATGGACTTGCTCATGTGAAATATATGTTAAGAGGTTATTATTTTTATTTTAGATAGGAACTATTAAGACAGGTGTTAAGGGTTGATATTTGAGATATAAGATATAAGACATAAGATATAAGACATAAGATATAAGATATAAGATATAAGACATAAGATATAAGACATGAGATGATTTATTATTCATGCAAGTTCAGATGTCGTTTATCTAATTGCTTAGTTAATATTCAAATATCCCTTAACTTTTTGTCCATTCATTATTTTCCGATGCCAACCGATAAGTTGATTTCGGCACTTAGTCCCACAAAAGGTCGTACACTGAGGTCGTTGTCTCCTGCACTTGTTTCTGTTTCTAGGAAAGTAGCTCCAACATTGAATCGTACAAATCTAAACAATCGGTAACCTAATGCCAAATAAGAAGGTCTGTCAATGATTGGACCTGTTACTGTTTCGCCGTTTTCATTTTCCATATTGGTTAAAAATACCCCTGCTGAAAGGGAAGCATTGCCCAAGAAAGAAGAAAAAGCGGTACGTCCGAATGGTAAAGATACGCCTACAAATGGAGCAGCATCATAGTCCATATCGTCAAAGTCACCATCAAAATATACACCACCATAACCTACATTTACAGATAAGCCACCCGGAGCTTTGCCCGTAGGATAGTCTGTAATCCATTTTGCATCGCTCACTGTCATCAACTCAGAGTTTAGGTATTGCTCTGTTTCATTGTGTACAACTTGCTCTAAGTCGTTGATCAACTGTTGTACATACAAGGCTTTAGATTCTTTTTTGCTTTTGCCAAATAAGAACTTACCTTTTTTCAATTTCACATCTTCAATTTGCGCTAATTTTCCTTTCACAATATCAGAAAAACCATCAAACTCTAAACCCGAACGGTTTTTATAGATTTGTAGTCCATCCTCAACAATCGTGTTCATATCATTCATCATATCACGAGAAGAACGTAATAGTTTGATATTGTTACGGTTCACTTGTAGCGAAGAACTTAGGTAAGAATCAAGCGTTTGGAAAAGGCGTACTTTTAAGTACTCTCTTTCTGCTTGCGACAGATTACGCATATAGGTGATTTTGATGTCGTACTCACCATTGCCTCTTAGTTTATAGTTAACAGGCAATGAAAATAGCACTGCATCACTACCTGCTGGGCGTTTCCAGTCTGTAGCATATAGTGGTTTATTGCGCTTTTGAGGCTTATAGATTTCAACACCTACAAGTGTAACGTCTTCGGTAATAGCTCCTGATAAAAGAAAGTGACTTTCGGCAGGCAAAGGTTGATTTTCGTTAAAGTAGTTTCGTTCATAATTGTAAACTACGGTAGCATGTTGTGCATATACTGAAGTAGAGATGCTTAGGGTCAGCAATGCAGCTAAAACAACTAATAGTTTGTTCATCTTTGAAAGATATATTGTTAAATTATTGAATTATTTTTTTATACAAACAGCTATGAACATATAGCTGGTGTGGTATTGCTTTTCTCTATTGATTAAAATTGTTGCAAAAGTAAGCAAATAGTCGAACTAATGCATCATTTATTTTATTATTGGTGTTTTTGAATAATTGGCAACATCAAATTTAAGTGCCAAGCACGATTTAGTTGTACACAATTTTGTTTTAAAAAACTGACATTCATTGCTTTGAGCAAAAAAGTGCCATTTTGTTTGGGCTAGGTACTTAATCCAAGTAGGTTTATTTTTTTTATAAAAAAAAGAAAAGCATTTGCCTTACCCCGTTACTTTCTATATCAACAATGAGACAGGAAAAAGTAGCCAGTCAACTTATTATTTCCGGACTGTTTTGTTTATTAGGAAATATAGGTTAACTCGAAGCTTCGTCTGTTGTTGTTGGTGGCGGTGGTGGTTCTGGTGATCTGTTGGTAGCTAAGGTATTTGTTGGTGTTTCTTCCTTCACTTCTTCATGCACCGCTTTTTGTTCAACAGCTACCAACAATTCTTTATTTTTTAACATCTGTTCTTGTAACATATTTTCTAGCAAGCCCACTTTACTATTGGCATCTTTTAGTGCCTTTCGGCGAGACATATTTTTTGGAATAGATACCATTAAAACAGATAAAAAACCCAGTATAAATGCAGCTCCAACGATAAAAGCCGTAGGAATTTTCATGTCCCAAACCGCCGCCTTAACAGCAACCGCATCCATGTTTTGAAAAGCAAACATAAATACCAAAAAAGCAATGATAACAGCTAAAATAACTGACTTATTCATAATGTGAAATTTATTGTAGTTAATGTGTGGTCTTGAATGGATTCAATGTTTTTTCAAAAGGTTGATTGACAAGACTTTGTGCTATTTCAATTAGTGTTAACTGCAACAAAGAATACTTTTATTAGAACAGCATTTGAGAATGTTGTTTGTAAAAAAAAGTAGGGGGCGAAGCATACAAACTACCATACCTTATTATGGTCTGGTTTTTTTTGTAAAATAGACAAAAAGCTGAGTAGGAGATGTGAGATTGATACTTAGTCTGTTAGAGAGAAAGTTTGTTGGAGAAAAATCGTGATTTTTCTTTACTTACTTACTATCTGTTCATGTTCATCTTGCAACAGCCTTTCGTCTATTTTGGATATTTATTTTATTCAATTGGCGGAGCAGGATCACCTGTTACACTAACCAACTCTGCGGTACAGTTTGCTAAGTCAACCTCAAAAGACCAAGTACGTTTTTTCGTACAATCGCTGATACAGTCATCAGCCTTTGCATTATAAGCCACACTGTAATTGAGGGTAATTAAACTGCCAGACTCAGAAGCGGTAATGTCGTTGCCATTTATTGCATCATCTTCATCTACACGTACAAAGTTGATACCCTGAACAGTACTAAGAGTACCAGCCAACGCTTCTAAGTTCACCGCGTTAGTTGCACTAAGCACAACAGAAGCTACACGAGTATTTTGGTCAATATCTATTTCGGTATAAGAACCCAACTCTAGGCCATATACTGTTAATAAGTTATCAATTTGGCTATTACCTGTCAGGCGTGTGCCGTCTTGCCAGTTTTTCACCCAAGGGTACTGTGTTGTATCGGTGCTAACAGTAAGTGTGATTTGCTTGAATCCCGGTGTAGGGTTGGTGTGGATACCATAAATGCTGACAATAGTATCTCTTTCCAAAGAATCAGATTTATAGACGACAGCCAATGCGTTTAACATTCTGTCAATCAAAGCGGTAGAGATAGTTACTTCATTGATTCCACTTGCTTGCATAGCTCTAAGAGCCAGTCTATTTGCATCATCAGTATAATCATCTTCTACACTATTAGGTACTTTACAGTCCTCAATCCCGCCTATTGGGTCATCATCATCATCATCACAGCCTGTGAATAAAACGAAGCTCATGCCAAGAGTTAGGAAAAATAGTAAGCTGAATATCTTTTTCATAAGACAAGGAAATGTTTTTATTAAAATTTTTATTAAATGTTTGCTGACAATTTGGCTGCAAATTTAACATTTTACAGTCATAATTTTTTAAAAAAATCGAAATATTTTTGATATTAATTAATAGATTGTAAAAATATTTTATCTATAGTTCTTTGTTTTTAAAGACATTATGCTTTATGCCTTACACATAACAATAGCTAATAGCCTATTTTATGACCAGAGGTTGACCATAATTATTATGGTAGCTTTTGTTAGGAGTGGCTTTGTCATATAAAGGTCATTTGTAATGCCCATTTGTGTGTAAATCAATTTTTGGGCTAGAGTTAATCAGTTGCTTCTTGCTTGCCATTGCTTAGGCTTACTTTAAGTCTATTTGTTGTACTGCCATTAACTATTTGAGTCATTTTCTGATAAATTAGTTGGCATTGATTAATAGATTGATATACATTGTTTAGTACAAGAAAAATACACCTAAACATAGGCTAGATAGAATTAGGCTAAATAATTAATATCAATTTTATGAATGAAAAAAAAGAATTGAACTAAGTAAGTACAAGCACTAATTAATTGTGCACAATTTTATTCTAAAGTATTGATGTTCACTATCTTAATCAAACAAAGAGTACCGTTTAATTATTTTGTAGTACTTAATGAAACAAATTGAGCGTAAATGTTGAGTTGATTGTAAGATGGTATGTGTATAGAAGATGCATTGTTGCTTTTAATTATCTATAAGGATGAGTAACTCTACAATTGTTATTTTGCTTTGTGCTTCTTTGAAAAGCTAGACAGATTGTAATACCTTTACTATAGCTATGCTCGCTTTCCGCTTCGTACAAGTTAAAATTCCTTTGACTTTATGGTTCAATTTATTATTTCTACATTACTAAGTAATTCTACAATAATAAGTTAAGCAGTTGCCTTTGTTATTTTGCTTTGTGCTTCTTTGAAAAGCCTCGCCGTAGCTCCACTATGCCTATGTGTTTCGCCTTGCACAAAACAAAATTCCTTTGGCTTTATGGTTCAACTTATTATTTCCGCATTACTAAGGCAAGCACTCCTAATAAGGTTGTGATTACCATAATCCATAAGTATTAGATTGAGGACGCTTTCTATCAATAAAATGAGAACTCTAGTGTATGTTGTGTTTAACCAAAAATCATTATTAAAGGCTATTTGGCAAACAAGGTAGATTTTTCTTAGATTAAATATATACTTCTTTGATGGGATTGTTTTAACTAATTCAAACTTAGATTAACAAGTGTCAAGCACTAATTAATTGATCACAATTTTGTTCTAAAGCATTGACTTTCAGCATTTTAATCAAACAAAAAGTCCCGTTTAATTATTGTGTGTGTAGTACTTATAAAGTTGAATTAGAAAAACAATAGGGAAATATACTTTGTAGGAGTAGTGATGAGAATTGAGTAGGTGTTTCATATGAATGGGAGTGGAGTATACTGTTTATATCAATAGAAAACTCTTCAGTTTGTTTAAAAAAAAGATAAAACAGAATGTACTTTTGAACGATAAATGCTTGCTTATCAAAAGTTTACGCTTGTTCAAGGTAAAACAACATAAAGAAAAGTAATGGAACAATATCCAACAATATAGGCGCATACTGTTTGTTTTTCCATTACTTTTCATTCATCAAAAATATTATCGTTAAATCATAAATTTAATGATTACAACAATACTTTGTTTAGTTGCATTTAGCCTTCCGATTGACTAGCTTCTGCATCAACGGTTTCGGCTGCTGCTTCGGTAGCTGCTGCTCCTTTCCGTTCAAATACTTCACCATCCGCATCATAAGTGCCAATTTCAGCGACTGATTCATTAGAGATTAAGAAAACTTTCAACTCTACCAAATCTTTGAAAGCGGTTGTATACCAACTAGGTAAAGAAGAGCCACCAAACAAGCTAATAATCGGACGGTCTAACCAGCTTTTACCAGTATAACTTTTGCCGCCTCTCATAGCTTCTTGCGTTTCAGTTAAGCTTTCCCAAATTTTAGCTACTGACATTTTTCTACCCGCAGGCATCTCTGCCAACATGGTGAACAAATGCGCTTGCTCTACAGTGCGAAATCCATATTGAGAACGTAAACTTTCTAGTTCTTGGTATCTTTGATACTCATCTTTGTCAGAAATACCTAAACTTTGTGCGGCTGCAAATTCACCAGAATCTTTGAAACTTCCTTCTTTAGCTTGATAGTAACTTTCTGAATCATCAAAGCCTTTTTCTACAGCCTCGCGGTATTCGGTAGCATCTGCTTTCAAGAAGCCACTTGCCAGTGCATTTTCAAATTCACTATAGCTTTCATAACCTGCTTCTTGTGCAAAACTGTAAACATCGGCATCTTTAGGGAAATCTTTCACCTTTTTATATTCCG
>JAHDHV010000006.1 GCA_020631155.1 Bacteroidota bacterium
GTCAAAGTAAGCACAAACTGTTTGGTAAAAAAACACGCTATTTGAAACACACCTAACTTTGCAACCTTTCAAACTCTAAATAACCTTCCAAACTCCAAAAACTCATTACAGAAAATCCGTTTTTCGGCGTAGGATAAAATCAGCTAAAACCAAGGCGGTCATTGCTTCTACGATAGGGACGGCGCGCGGCACCACACAGGGATCGTGTCGGCCTTTGCCTTGAATGTCTACGCTATTGCCTTGATTATCCACAGATGTTTGCGATTGTATAATCGTTGCAACGGGTTTGAAGGCTACGCGGAAGTAAATGTCCATACCATTAGAAATGCCGCCTTGTATGCCGCCAGAATAATTGGTTTTTGTGCTAATAACATCGTTTTTCCTTTCAAAAATATCATTGTGTTGTGAGCCGCGCATTTTTACGCCCTCAAAACCTGAACCATATTCAAAACCTTTACAAGCATTGATGCTCAACATGGCTTTGCCTAATTCAGCATGTAATTTATCAAAAACAGGTTCGCCCAAACCCACTGGAACGCCTTGTACAACTGCATTGATAGTGCCGCCAATGGTATCTCCAGCCTTGCGAATGGATTTGATTAAGGTAATCATTTGTTCGGCAAGCTCAGGATCAGGGCAACGGATAGGGGTTTTTTCGATATAGTCGAAATCTAAGTTTTGGTAGGCTTGCGTGAGTGCTAATTCTCCAACTTGCGATACATAGGCGGTAATTTTGATGTTGTGCTGTGCTAAAAGCTGTTTGGCAATTGCGCCTGCAGCCACTCTTGCGGCGGTTTCTCTAGCCGAGGAGCGCCCACCACCGCGATAGTCTCGAAATCCGTACTTTTGGTCGTAGGTAAAATCGGCATGAGAAGGGCGGTATTTATCAAAAATATGGCTGTAATCTCTGGAGCGATAATCTTTATTGCGAATGACCATAGCAATAGGTGTTCCCAAGGTTTTGCCCTCAAATACACCAGAAAGCAATTCAAATTGGTCGGCTTCTTTGCGCTGTGTCACAATCTTCGACTGCCCTGGACGGCGGCGGTCTAGTTCGTGTTGTATGGCTTCAAGGTCAAGTGGTAGCCCTGCCGGACAGCCATCTACAATTACGCCAATTGCTGTGCCGTGAGATTCGCCAAAGGTGCTGATTTTAAAAACTTTTCCGTAAGTATTTCCTGCCATGTGGTTTGTGGGTTTTGTGGTTGTGGGTTTTGTGGTTGTGGGTTTTGTGGTTGTGAGTTTTGTGGTTGTGGGTTTTGTGGTTTTGTGGTTGTGGGTTTTGTGGGTTTTGTGGTTGAAATTAATTATCTCAAGTCTTGTGTCTCCTATCTTATATCTTTCTTAACTTGACAATGGTATATTAATCTTTTCTTTTAATTCAAAACGTTGATTTCACCAAATGCTCACCATCAAAAACGTGGAGCCGTAGATTCGTGATTAGATGTTTTTTGGATAGTGGTTCTCTTTTTTTATAATTTATGTAACGAAGGCTTTAGCCGTCATAGCCATTATAAAAAAAATGACAATCAAATAATTAAGAAAAATTTAAAATCAAATGAATTATCTTCATTTGTTGATTTCTAACAGCTAAATATCTAAAAGTCTAAATAGCCAAAAAGCAATTTTACCATTAAAGTATTAGAGAGGAATATCAAACATACTCCTAACTTATCATTCTCAAGTTAAAAAAGCAAAGATAAAAATAATGTGATGTTTCTGTTCAATTGAAAGTTGAAAATGAAAAATTTGTAAAGCCACAAAATCTTGTGTATTTGCTGGGCGACCAATTCGCAGTGCGGTGGGGGATTTAAAATATTTTTACAGTTTGTTCGTTCTTGATCGTTTTTTTTCAAGAAAATTTGTTAAAAAGTTATTACTTTTGTTATGGGAAAAATTTTTTTAATGAAAATAACAATTCAAACCATAACAGAATTAGGGCAGGCAGCAAAGGAGTTTTTATCCTATTGTGAGACAGGACAGCGTGTTTTTGTTTTTTATGGAGAAATGGGGGTTGGTAAAACAACATTTATCAAAGCAGTTTGCGCGCAATTAGGTGTGTCAGATATGGTTAGTAGCCCAACATATGCATTAGTTAATGAATACATTGGCGAAAATGTTCAGGTATTTCACTTGGATTTGTATCGCCTTAAAAATATACAAGAAGCTTTAGATATAGGTATTGAAGAATATTTATATGACTTAGCTCCTTCAACTTATTGTTTTATTGAGTGGCCACAAATTATTGAACCTCTGTTAGATACAGCGACAGTTGTTGTGCAAATGAGTGAAGCAATAACAGGCGACAGGGTGCTTATAATTGAAACATTATGATGGAAAAAAACATTACCTACGGCAAGCTGGCAAGTGAATTTGCTTTATCACCACAAGAAGTTGCGGTAAAGGTGCCTAGTAAAAAAGATCGGCTGTTTATTGGGATGCCCAAAGAACTGTCTTTCCAAGAAAATAGGGTTGCACTTACGCCAGAATCCGTAGCTTTGCTGGTGAATAATGGGCATCAGGTATATATTGAAACCAATGCAGGTTTAACCTCTTCTTTTGATGACCGTCAGTATTCGGAGGTTGGCGCGCGCATTGTCTACGACGTGGAGGAAATTTTTGAGGCCAGCATCATTATGAAGGTTGCGCCTCCTTCTAAGGAAGAATTGGAAATGATTAAGCCCTATCAAACCATTTTTTCTACCATTCATTTGCCCACCTTACAATCTGCATACATCGAAACTTTGATGAATAAAAAGGCAACTGCGGTAGCTTACGAGTACATTAAAGATGAGTCGGGAGCTTTTCCTGTGGTGCGCGCAGTTAGCGAAATTGCAGGCAGTACGGCGGTGTTGATTGCCAGCGAGTATTTAACCAATCTTAGAGATGGGCAGGGCATTTTGCTCGGCGGAATTTCGGGAGTGCCGCCTGCTAAAATTGTGATTCTAGGTGCAGGGGTTGTCGGTGAGTTTGCCACTCGAACAGCCTTAGGCCTAGGGGCGGAGGTGCGTGTATTTGACAATAATATTTACAAACTCATGCGTTTGCAGAACAATGTAAATGTGCGTGTATACACTTCTACCATCAATCCCGAACATTTAAATAAGGAATTGGCAGAAGCGGATGTTGTTGTCGGAGCGATTCATTCAGAATCGGGTAGAACGCCTTGTATTGTTACCGAAGAAATGGTTGCGAGTATGAAGCCCGGCTCGGTTATTATTGATGTAAGTATTGATCAAGGGGGCTGTTTTGAAACATCAAGAATAACCAGTCATACCAAACCTGTATTTAAAAAATATGATGTCATCCATTATTGCGTTCCTAATATTGCCTCGCGTGTATCTAAAACAGCTTCTTATGCTTTTAGTCATGTGTTAACCCCTATTTTGTTAGAAGCGCATTGGTTTGGTGGTTTTGAAAAAATGTTGCTCAATAGCCCTGGTACTCGCAATGGAGTATACATTTACAAAGGCTGTTTGACCAATCAGCACTTGAGCGAGCGTTTTGATTTGAAATATACCAATTTGGATTTGTTGATGACGGCGAGTTACTAAGGCATTGTGATTTTGGTAAAGATGCTAGAAAATCTAACAAAAGTCCCCAACCTTATGCCTAAATAACCGTAAAATCTATTAAATTAACAGCAGTTCCCCACATAAAAATGGACATTTGTTCTTCTGCTTTTTCTAAGGTAGCTTCAATTTGTAGGCCTTCTTGTTGCAATTCCTCTGGCATAACAGAAGGTCTCCATTTATTATTTTCTGCATCTATAATACCCCAAAAGCCAAAGCTAATGTCTTGATATTGAACTGTGCCTTTAATCTTGAATGTATTCATATGGTTAAAAAAATTTGTTTTTTTGCTAAAAAAAGAATATCTTAGTTATAGTGTATTATCAATTTGTACAAGTAAGTGGTTAGACATAAGATTTAAGACGTGAGATAATTTATTTACTATCAATAACTTATAACAAGTTCAATAGTCGTTTAATTTTGTTCACCTACTTACAGTGTTAAAATCAAGTGTTGTAAACAAAAATTTTACAATAGATGTTCAACAATTTGATTTGATACCTCTTACCCCTACTCTCCTTTACCAATCTAGCAGTTACTTGACACTAACAAACACTACCATTAACAACTTTTAAACAGGAAAAAGTTCCCTAAATTATTCAGGTAACTTATTTTACTATATTTTTTTAATATTTTAAATATAATGCTTATGAAAGAAAGGATATACAAAGTTTTTTTGGTAGATGATGATATTAAAATGTTGATTATGTTGAAGCATCACCTTGAAAATAGGGTGAAACACGACATTAAGATAAACATTTTTGCTCATGGTGAAAACTGTTTGGATAAGATGGACTTAGAACCTGATTTAATTGTGTTGGATTATTATTTGAATAATATTCGGGAAAATGCACAAACAGGTTTGGAAATACTACGTCAGATTAAGCAACAACGGCCAAATATAGAGGTCATTATGATGTCAGCGCAGGAAGATATGGAAACTGCCTTGTCTACTATTCGCGAGGGTGCCTATGACTATGTGATTAAGAACGAAAAAACGGCGCAACGTGTAGAGCTCTTGGTCAATAAGGTGATTTACGAACTCAAAAAAAAAGAGCAACAGTTGACTTGGCATAATAATTAAAGGTGAGACGTGAGACGTGAGACAGGAGATGTGAGATAGGAGGCCTTGATATTTAAGATAATGACAATAAAAGAGCTATGCTGACGTTATGTAAATGTCTTTTTAAATGGGTGGAATATAAGTATGAATCAATTTTGCCCACTTATTTATCTTGAAAAAAAAAGTAAAAAACAGTTTAAGTTTAGGCATAGCTTTGTGGTCGGACTCTAGGCAAGTCTGACCACTTTTTCACAAGAGTTTGCCAATAAAAAAAGCTCCAACGAATAAGACGTTGGAGCTTTTTTGTTAATAAAATTGCCGCTTAATTTTTTGAAAAAAGAGGCAATGACTTTTCAAATGTCATTAATACAATTAATAAACGAAATAAAATATATTTTACCGCTTGATGTCAACCTTTGGTACTGCCGAGTAGTTGATTTTCAAGGCATTGGCCTTGCGGAGTTCTTGTTTAACATCCGTTACAATTCCCATTTTCACATCGCGGTCAACGCGCATAGAAGTAGTCATTGCAGGAATCAATTTTTCATCTACTTTCGACCGTTCATTCTGTATAAATTGATTGATGTCGGTTTCCTTTGCAAAGGTATCATTCAATTGTATACGTGGAGCAGTACCAAACTTCTCTTCATATTTCCCTGTTGGCGCACCAATATAGATATAGCTCACTAAGGATTTTTTCTCCAATTTTTGTAGCTCTGTTGCTTTAGGTGGCTTAAATTCTACCTTCACCTCCGTTTCGCGCATTACAGTAGCAACCATAAAGAAGAACAATAATATAAAAATAATATCGGGCAGGGAAGCCGTTGAAATAGCAGGCGTTTCTTTACCGCCTTTTTTTCTAATTTTTGCCATGACTTCTAAATAAATTTAAAATTAAATAAAAAATGCATCTAATGCGAAGATTTTCAGGAATTTAATCTAAGCATTTTACTCCATCAATATAGTCTTTATTCCCCCGAATAAGTGCCTATACACTATGGCTCATTGATGAGTTTGTTATACATTTTTCAATTAAAAAGAACAACTAAGAACAGTCGAGTAATTAGTCAACTATTAGTTAGTTTTGCCAATATCTTCGGGTTCTGCCTCCGATATTTTAAGTGGATAGTTTTGTCGTACTTCCTTTTTCCGTAGGTCATCCAGCACCTCATATTTCACGCCAAAACGCTTCATCGCATAGCCGTCTCTAAGCTCGTTATAGGCGGCTTTCAGCTCATTTTGAACCGCTACATATAAGTCATAGGTAGTGCCTCGGTCGTTTTTTAAGGAAACAACCGCATCATTAGGACTAATGGAGTATTCAGGCAGCACACCATGATTATCTACATGTTTTTTGGTGAGTTCTTTCAACTCGGCAATGTCCAATGGCTCGCCTTTTACCAATAACATATCATTGGCATTAATAAGGATATCCAAAACATTGCGTTTGTTCAACTGTGTATCTTCTGGAGGCTCTTCGGAGTAGGGAGGTAACAACACATGTAAGCCCTTATCAATATCCATTGTAGTAGTTACAAGGAAGAAGATAAGTAGTAGGAAGGCGATATCTGCCATCGAACTTGCGTTGATTTCTACTAATTTTCTTTTCGAACGTGCCATAACAAATTCATTTTTAAAGGGTGAACAATTTATGTAATCTATTATCTAACAATGTTAAAGAGTTCCATTAGAAAAATAGCTACAATAGCAATACCTGCAAAAATGATTGTTGAAATGATGCCTGTTTCTACCAGTCTCATGACCCCGTCTGTGATGTTGCTGTAACGCGCCGCTTGGAATATTCCCGAACGATCTCCATCTACCATAGTCCATACCACAAAAATAATGACAAGCATTAGAATAATGCCCAATAAACTTTTGATGGTTTCTCCTGGACTAAAAATTAAATTGGAGATGGTATATATAATGGCAAATAGTACAGCCAAACCAGCAGCAATTACTGTAAGCCATATGGCTGCTGTAATACCATAATTAACAAAAAAATCTTCCATTTGTATCTTACTCTTTTTGGTTTAACAGATTATTCGCACCTACAATTGACCTAGTAACAGGACAATAAAAGTGCTATTAAATAATTTTTCTACGATAAAAGATTAACCTCTTTTCACTACATTATACTTACTCAACAAGTCTACCAATGAGATAGAAGCGTCTTCCATATTGTTGACAAGACTATCTACTTTAGAAGAAATGTAGTTGTAGAAAATTTGAAGAATAATCGCTACAATCAAACCAAATACAGTTGTCAGAAGTGCCACTTTGATACCCCCTGCAACCAAGCCCGGAGAAATATCACCTGCCACCTCAATAGCGTCGAATGCTTGAATCATACCAATTACCGTACCCATGAAGCCCAACATCGGAGCCAGTGCGATAAATAATGCGATCCATACTAAGCCTCTTTCTAGTTTACCCATTTGCACAGAACCGTAAGAAACAATAGATTTTTCTACTACATCCATTCCTTCGTTTACACGGTCAAGTCCTTGATAGAAAATACTAGCAACAGGACCTCTAGTAGCCCGGCAGATTTCTTTAGCACCGTCTAAATCGCCTTCTTGTAAAGCTCCTTCTACTTTGTTCAACAAGCGTTTGCTGTTGGCAGAAGCCAAGTTTAAGGCTAAAATTCTTTCAATACAAACAGCCAATCCTAAAATCAAACACAATAGTACGATACCCATAAACTGCCAGCCACCTTCAATAAAGTATTTTTTCAATAACTCTTGAGTGGTCAACTCTGGTTCTTCTTTTTTCTTTGTGGGTTCTGCTGCTGAATCTGGGTCAGCATCAATTTGGTCTAAAGCTGACGTAGTATCCTCTGCTGCTGCTTCAGTTGCGGCTGCATCTCCTTCATCTTGTGCTTGCACATAACTATCACTGAACACCACCAGCAAACAGCACATCAGTAATAGTGTAAAAACTCTTTTCATATTTTACTCGTTTTGTGATTAATGAATTGGTTAAGTCGATACAAATAAAAGAAATTATTTTTAATAATTAAGCATCTGTCGGCTATTTTTCCCATAGGAACAAAAGAAATAGCTGTCCTTTACTTTATTTGACAAAAAACAAACATGCCCATTAAATGACAAGATAAGACCTATGCTAGTGCTTTTTAAATAAAAAATAAAACAATTTCAGCAATTGTATCGCAATTACAGTCACAGTTTTCTGATTAAATTAATGTGGCGGAGAGAGCGGGATTCGAACCCGCGGTACCCTTTAGGAGTACACACGCTTTCCAGGCGTGCACCTTCAGCCACTCGGTCACCTCTCCATTAGCTTACTCCTAGTTTTCTTATCAGTAAAAATAAACCTGTAAATAATATTTTAAAATATCAACTAAGTGTTTTTACTGCTATTTTTCTAAGATTGCCAATATATTTTTTTGCAAATGTAGTAATTTGAAATCGAAATTTAAGAAAATTCTTTTACTAACAAAAACATAGTCAAAAATAGTGTATCTAAAAGTGCTTTAAATATCTTTTTTTAAAAAGAATTATTTTAGTAGAAATGTATAGCTTTCTTTTTTGGACACTTCGGAAGTGTATATTATTGACGAAAAAAAAAGTTCTTTATTTTGTAAATGTTGAAAATTTTTTTTTAATTGAAGATAAGGTGCTGTTTTTTACTTGAAAAGTTGCGAATGTTTTTTTTAGTGAAAAAGTATTGATGCGTAAAAATAAGAAAATATTTTGAAACTTTAAGAATAATGACTGATTATGTATTTTTTTTTGCTAAAGGTGTTTTTTATGCAGATTTTTTTTACTTAAAAAAAATTTTTCCCCTAATCGAAAAAAGTATCATTTGGGCTTAAATTTTTTACTTTTTTTAATGTTTAAATTTGTTTTACAAAGCTATTGTTTAAATTTTTCATCAATTTTTAATCAACACAATATGACTATCAATATTAGGCAAGCCATAAAAGAAGATATGGAAGCGGTTCACGCTTTGATTCGGGAATTGGCACTATACGAAAACGCTGCTGAACAGGTAAGTACAACCGCTGAAACATTTGCTAAAGACGGTTTTACGGATAAGCCTTTATTTTATGTATATGTAGCTGAAGTAGCCAATGAGAGCACCAATAATATGCCAAAAATTGTGGGTTGCGCGCTATTTTTCTTTGCTTACTCAACTTGGAAGGGAAAAATTGTTTATTTGGACGATTTGGTGGTTACGCAAAGCTATCGCCGACAAGGAATTGGGGAACTGTTGTTAAGGGCTGTTTGGGCATTTGCACGCAAACACGAAGCGCGTCAGGTGCGTTGGCACGTATTGGATTGGAATGAACCTGCTATTAAATTTTACAAAAAACTGAATGTTGAACTAGATCCTGAGTGGATTACTTGTCGCTACAAGATGGGAGACGAGAGACAAGAGACTTGAGATTTTGGATATGTTGAGACGCAAAATCTTGCGTCTCTACGATAAAAAAAACGCTGCCCCCTATCAATTAAATAGAGAACAGCGTTATGCTCAAAGTCAGTAAGTGTTTTTTTATGGATATAAATTAGACACAATATCTTGTGTTTCAAATTAGACACAATATCTTGTGTTTCAAATTAGACACAATATCTTGTGTCTCTACCTTATCCTGTATCTATTTTTCTTCGCTACTTTTTTCGATTTGCTCTTTCAGTTTATCTACAGCTTCATCTTCAATCAGCAAAATAGGTTTTTTGCTTTTAGTACGCAATTTTCCCTTTACTCTTTTAGATTTTGTGGCTGTAGTTTTTGTAGTTGACTTTGCTGCGGTAGTTGCTTTAGTGGTAGCTTTAGGAGCAGTTTTAGCGGCAGTTTTAGCAGGTGGCACCTCATCAACAGCTTTTGCTTTAGCAGTTACCTTATCCTCTGGGGTATTGCTTACAGGCATTAGCGGAGCTTCCGTTTTTAGTGTTACCCCACCAAAGTACAGTTTATGCTTTCCATCTAAAGTATTGGCAAAAACAGTAACTACTTTATGGAATTTACCATAGCGTGTTTTTGTATCGTACTGCACTTTTATAACTCCTTCTTCGCCCGGCATAACTGGATTATCAGGCCAAGTTGCCGAAGTACAATCGCAAGCAGCCTCTACAAAGGAAATGATAAGAGGTTGTCCACCTGTATTTTTGAAGTTAAAATCAAATGTTTCGCTGGTATTTGGGTATAAATCGCCAAAATTGTGTTCGTAGGTATCAAATTTAATCAGTGGACCAATATTAGAAGGCGCACTACCCCAATTTACTTTTTTGAGTTGTGCAAAACTACTTATAGATATACTGACAAGCATCAGTAGTAGAATCAGTTTTTTGCTCATAGTCGTCTTTTTTAACGTTAAAATAAATTATATGTAAACAAAAAATAATCAGAAGAATTAAGGGCTTTCTGGATTTGGATTTTTTTTTGCCAAAAGGTCACTAAATAGGTGTATTTAGTAATCGTTAAATGGCATAGGTTTTACTTTTTTAGCTTTTTAGACTTTTGGCTTTTTAGACTTTTGGACTTTTAGAAATTAGTAATCATAAATCATCCCTAAACACTCTTATTATGTGTAAATCTTTGGCTGTTAGATACTTGCATTTGCTATGACGGCTAAAGTCGTCGTTACAGAACTCGTTTAAGAAATCAAAAGTCTAAAAACGAATCACTAATCTACTAATCACGAATCCACGACCTGTTAAAGTAGGTGTAAATTGCTTGGTTGAAAAACACAGCATTTGAAACATACCATTCGTAATTTCTAATTCGTAATTATTGAGGATCCACATCCAGTTGTACGATGAGTGCGCGATATTGTTTGTTGGCTTTTAGTTCTTGTATCGTTTGTTGGATGAATTGCTTGGCTGTTGCGATGCTTTTAGAAGACTTCTCCAATTTAATGATTATTTGACGCAAATAGTAGTTGCGTACTCTCGGAACTAAAGGTATAGACGGCCCCAATACGCGCTTATTTAGCCCTTCTTTTAGTGCTTTTGCCAATATGAATGATCCTTCATTGACTACTTCTTTTTGCTTATGTTTAATGGTGATCTTAATTATTCTTTTAAAAGGAGGATACAAAAATTGTTGCCTTTCATAGAGTTCATGCTGAAAAAAAGATAAGTAGTCGTGATTGATGACATGAGTTAATACGGGATAATTGACGTTTAGGGTTTGGATGATGACTTTTCCCTGTTTATCGCGCCGCCCTGCTCGACCGCTTACTTGCAACATCAATTGAAAGGCGCGCTCGGCTGCCCGAAAATCTGGAAAATTAAGCAACTGATCCGCACTGACGATGCCCACCACATTCACATTATCAAAGTCCAAGCCTTTGGTCAACATCTGTGTACCAACCAGAATATTGATCTTTTTATCCTCAAATTTTTGAATGACCTGTTCAAAACCCGTTTTAGTGCGCGCCGTTTCCAAGTCCAAACGCCCCGTTGTGATGTTGGGGAAAAATACCTTTATTTCATCCTCTAATTTTTCCGTTCCATAGCCCTGAATCCGCAAATAGGTACTCTCGCACACCTCACATTTAGACGCTAATTGCTTGAAATAACCACAGTAATGGCATTTTAACTGATTAGAATATTTGTGATAGGTCAAACTAACATCGCATTGATAGCACTGTGGAATCCATGTACAACTGTCACAAATGATATAAGGAGAATACCCTCTTCGATTTTGAAAAATAATGACTTGTTCCCCCTGATCCAGTGCCGATTGTATGGTATTGATGAGATAGTCGCTAAAATGCGATTTCATGCGCTTTTGCTTTGCGGCTTCTTGCACATTTTCCAATAAAATTTCAGGGGCTTTTGTATTGCCATAGCGTTCCAACAATGTTACCAGCGCGTATTTTTTGGCAATAGTCGCATTGTAATAACTTTCTAATGCTGGCGTTGCAGAGCCAAGTACGGTTTTAGCTTTGTAGAGCGAAGCTAGATAAATGGCGGTATCTCTAGCATGATAACGAGGCGCGGGGTCTTGTTGTTTATAAGAAGCATCATGTTCCTCATCTACAATGATAAGTCCTAGATTTTTGAAGGGTAAAAATAGAGCCGAGCGCGGCCCGACCACAATTTTATATTCTCCATGCAATACCTTTTGCCAAATTTCTACTCGTTCCTGATCATTAAATTTGGAGTGGTATACACCGATTTCGCTGCCAAAAACCTTGCGAAGTCGGGCGATCATTTGGGCAGTTAAGGCAATTTCGGGCAGTAAATAAAGGACTTGTTGTTGTTTTGCCAAACAATCTTTGATGAGTTTAATGTATACCTGCGTTTTTCCGCTAGAGGTTACTCCATGTAAAAGAACGACTGCTTTCTGCTCAAAGGCTTGGTAAATTTCCGCAAGGGCTTCCTGCTGTGCTTGTGTTAAATCATATAAAATGACTTGCGAATCATGGGCATCTTGTAGACGACTGACGGCTTGCTCCGTTTCAGTAAAAATACCTTTTTTTAACATAGTTCTTACAATACCACTGTCTACTGCTGCCTTTTCAATCAATCTTTTTTTGGCAATTAGGTTTTTTTGCTCGCTTTTTTGATATTGAATATAAGCCATCAATACCGCCAATTGCTTGCGCGCTCGTGATAGCCGTTCAAAGAGTTGTTGGAGTTCTAATTCATCTTCATAAATGGCATTGAGGGCTAAATACTTTTCCATTTTTGGCTTATAGCGAGCAATTAATTCCTCTTTTACCAGTACAACGCCTTTTTCAATTAAAGATTTGACTAAAAAATAAACCTGTTTGCGTTGCAAAATAGCTTGCACTTTTTCAATGGTCAATTCTTGATGAATGGTGAGAGCTTCTGCAATTTGAAATTCCGCATCATTGAGCAGAGAAAAATCGTGATTGAAACTTGGGTTGAGTAGAATTTTTGTTTCGCTAGACAATTTAAAGGCCGATGGGAGTGCTGTATTCATCACATCGCCATCAGTACACATATAGTAAGTTTTTATCCATTCCCATAATTTCATCTGTTGAGGGAGTAGAATCGGCTCTTGATCTAGTACGTTGATAATAGGTTTGACTGTATAATCGAAAGGGGTTTCTCGTTCAAAAATGCGTTTCACTACGCCAGCATATACCCTTTTTTGCCCAAACTGCACCTCCACACGCTTGCCAACAGCTACTGCGTCTACAAGTGTTTCGGGTACAGCATAGGTATAATTTTTATCAATTGCCAAAGGTAAAATAATATCGGCGTAGGTGTTCATGTAAAGAATTACGAATTAGAAATTACGAATTACGAATTGATTTTTTTTTTTGAAAACGAATTTATTATTTTCGAATCACGAATCAATGCATCCGATCACCACGAGGGGTTAAATTTTCCATAATTTGCTCCTCGTAATCTAGCCATTCCCGCCAGCGAGTATGCACAATGTCAGCATCAAAGTAGGTGCGCGCTAATTCGAGGAAAAGGGTATAATGTGCAGCTTCGGCAACCATGAGTTTGTAGTAAAATTCGCTTAACTCTTCATCACCTATGCCCTGCCAAAGCAGTTTAAAACGCTCACAACTGCGCGCCTCAATCAAGCCTGCCATCAACAATTTGTCCAGCAACTTTTCCTCCTGACTAATGCCTTTGCGATGAAATTTCAATAGATGATTAACGTACTCATCTTTGCGCTGTCTGCCGAGTTTTAAATTTCGCTTTTTCAATTCACGCAGTACCATGCGAAAATGCCCCCATTCCTCCGTTACGATGGGAGAGAGTTCGTCTACCAATTTGGTTTTATCGGGATATTGTTGGATGAGGGAAATGCAGGTGGAAGCCGCTTTTTGCTCGCAATAGGCATGGTCGGTGAGGATGTCCTCTAGGCTTTTTTCCGCAAGGTTCACCCATCTCGGATCGGTTGGCAATTTTAAACGCAGTACAGACATATGCTTGGGATTTTTTTGGAGTTTGGAAGGTTGTAAAGTGGTATGTTTCAAATACCGTATTTGTCAACCAAACAGTTTATAGCTATTTTAACAGTTTGTGGATTCGTGATTAGTAGATTAGTGATTCGTAATTGAATAAGTATGTAGACAAAATTAAACGACACTTTTTTAAAATTAAAGTGATGAAATTCAATACTTTAGAACAAAATTGTGCACAATTAAATAGTGCTTGGCACTTACGTTCATTAATGTAGCTTATTTTTAAGTGATTTTTGTAAAGATGTTGCCATTGTTTTTGTAAAAAAATGGTAATCCATAGTTTTTATATTAAAAAGAATCAAGAAGGCAATTTGCTATTGCCAATTACTACACTCTAATAGTTTTAGAGTTTGGAAGGTTAAAACCTTGTAACTTTTTAACCTTCCAAACTCCAAAAGCACTTATTCCACAAAAATACGGCTTTCCTTGTGAAATAGCGAAAAAGTTTAGCAATCTATTTGCAAAAAACTAAATCGCTTCTAAATTCATGATCGGGGCATCAATTTTGGAGACAGTGCAAAAGGGAATGTTATTTTTAGTTTGAATGTCAATTTGGTAAAATATTTCTTTATATTTGACTTCTATCCAAGGATTTTCCCAATAAGAAAACTTAATGAGTTGTTTATAATCATCTTTTTGGAAAGGAATATGTTCGCCTTCTTCGGAGCAGGCGCGAAGTTGTAAATCTTCGATGGAAACACCACCAATATTTATAAAATCAGCATCATAACCAATGAATAGGGCTTTATCTAAAATCAACATTTTGGAGCGATAGGGCAGTTTTTTGTTTTTTGGCAAAATTTGTACACGTTCCTCTGGAAATTCTTGTACTGGACTTTGTAAAGCAATGTTTTGATGGTCGTTTGTGGCTTTGGTCAGGCTATTTACAGTTGTATTAAGTGCTTGTTGAATTGCTTTTTGTTGATGTTGCCAAATGCCGAGACTTATTATTCCAATTGATAAAATACCTATAAATAAAGCTTTGATTAGCCATTGCTTATAGTGATTTTTCATGTAGTATTTAGTTTTGCGTTTTTTACTATTTTTGAACTTTGCAAAAGTATTGATTTAGTGGCTAACATTTCTTACCCGAAAGTCATAATTTGTTTATAGTTGTGGGGCTTGTAGTTGTAGGTTGTGGGGGGGCAGGGTGAGAAAATTCATGAATTTTCTTTACTGATTTTGGGTTTGGGATTGTATTATCAATAGTTAATTTCTGTTTGCTAAAATATAACAACTAAATATCTGAAAATCTAAAAGTCCAAAAAGCCATTTATAATTTGACACAAAGCGACACTTTTTGTATATTTGCGTTTTTTTACATTAAACAACTATTTTCTAATTAAAACCTTACTAATAAACTAATAATCATGAAGATATCCAATAGTTTTTTAGCCATATTATTATTGGCATTGATTGGTTTTTTCGCAGCAAATTACTTTTTTGGAAAAGATAAAAAACGTACTTTCAAAAAGGACTTAGTCAGCATTGACAGTGCTAAAGTGAGTTCTATTGTGTTGTACCCAACGGCGATGGAAGGCAAAAAATTGACTTTTGAAAAGCAAGACACAACTTGGACGGTGGCAAAGGAGGATAGCACAGCAGAGGAAGCAAACCAAGATTTGGTGAATTATATGTTGGGCTCGCTGATGCAAATGAAAACGAAACGTTTGGCAACTACTAAACAAGAAAAATGGGAGGAATATCAGGTGGCAGAAAAAGGCGGAACGCGTGTTCAGGTGATGGAAGGTAGCGATAAAACCCTAGATTTGTATGTGGGTAAATTTTCTATGCAACAAAAACCACAAGTACCCGGCGGTGGACAACAACAGAATCCTATGCAGATGCAACAGCAACAACAGCAGCCAAATATGATGACCTATGTGCGGTTAGATGGTGAAAATGAGGTGTATGCTGTTGACGGTATGTTGAGTATGGCACTCAACCGAAAGGCGGAGGATTTTGTCGCGCCTGAACCAGAGCCAGCAGCAGCCGACAGTTTACAGACTGCTCCTAGCGATTCAACGGCGGTGGAATAGGACTGTTGAGATGGGAAATATGAGACAAGAGACTTGAGATTTTGGATTTGTTACTTTTGGATTGTTGGGACGCAAAATCTTGCGTCTCTAGCCAAATTTGCGTTCAAATTCTTGCATGACTTCCACCAAAGTTTGTACGCCTGCCAAGTCCATTGCATTGTAGAGCGAGGCGCGGAATCCACCAACGGAGCGATGTCCTTTGATGGCTACACAATTGGCTGTTTCAGTCATGGCTAGAAATTTATCGTCTAAATCGGTGTTTTTTCCAACAAAAGTGACATTCATTATGGAGCGATCGGCTTCGGCGACTACTCCCTCAAACAAACCATTGCGATCAATTTCTTTGTATAAAGTGCTTGCTTTTTCTTGATTACGCTGTTCTAATGTTTTTAATCCTTGCGCTTTTGCCCATTCTAAAGTCAATAGACAACCATAAATGGCGTAAACAGGCGGTGTATTAAACAAAGAGCGTTTATCAATGTGGGTTTGATAGTTTAACATGGTTGGGATGGCACGCTTTACCTTTCCCAGCATATCTTTTCTAATGATAACCAGCGTTGTACCTGCTGGTCCTGTATTCTTTTGCGCGCCTGCATAGATGATTCCATATTTCGACAAATTTTCTAAGGGTTTAGAAAAAATATCGGAAGACATATCGGCAATTAATGGGCAGTGCACATCAGGTATGTCGTGAATTTGTGTGCCATAAATGGTGTTGTTGGTCGTAATGTGAAAATAGATGCTTTTGGGGTCAAGTTCGTAGTTTTTAGGCACATAAGTATAGTTTTTATCCTTAGAAGTTGCCACAACTTGCGTTTTTCCAAATAATTTGGCTTCTTGAATGGCTTTGATAGACCATTTTCCCGTATCTAAATAAGCAGCAAGCTCATTTTCGGGCAGCAAATTATAAGGGACTTGGCAAAACTGCATACTTGCGCCGCCTGTCAAAAACAAGACTT
This sequence comes from Bacteroidota bacterium, assembly GCA_020631155.1. Taxonomy (GTDB): domain Bacteria; phylum Bacteroidota; class Bacteroidia; order Chitinophagales; family UBA2359; genus JAHDHV01. The sequence goes on from JAHDHV010000006.1 coordinate 16,560, forward strand.
CATAATCATCCGTCAAACTATAGAGTTCTCGAACAAGTGCAAAGGCTCGCTCTATAATATCGTCAAAAGCCTTGCTTCGGTGGGAGATTTCCAAAATAGAAACGCCCATATTGTTGTAATTTAATACCGCTTCTGACAATTGCTCAAATACGACTTGGGGCAATATTGAAGGGCCAGCAGAGAAGTTTATTTTTTTCATTAATTAGTAGATTAGTGATTAGTAGATTTGTGATTCGTAATTGGGAAAATTTAGTGCTATAAGTGCCAAGCACTAATTAATTGTGCACAATTTTGTTCTAAAGTATTAGAAATGAGGAGTTTAATCTTTTACTATTGTAACATTAATTTTGTCTAGGTACTTAATTTCTTTTTAAGTGAGTTCTATAGCAAGAGATTTAGTTGTTATTTTTTTTATAAATAATTGAAAATAAATAAGTTAAATCTGTTAAAGGATTTAAAATAGAGATTTATTATTGCCAGTTTCTCAACTCTAATTTCTAATAGTTAAAAATCCAAAAGTCTACATATCTAAATAGCAATTTTAGAAATAAAGTGTTAGGATGATAATGAAACATGCCTTATTTTCGCGCTTATGAAAAATATAGAAGCCAAAGAGACCTACCTATATAATCCTGATTTGCCTTTTGTAAAAGAGGATTTTGCAGGTAATTTGTTTAAAAATGGACGATTTTACAATGAAGTGAAACGTGCACAGCCTAAATTTGCCGATATTTTTAAGTGGCAAACAGGCAATAGACCACAAAAAGAAGAGAAGAAAAAAGACCGTTTTCAGTTGCCTTTTTTACCCATTGACAAAAACATTTTTCAAACCAAAGAAGATGTCATTATTTGGCTAGGCCATGCTAGTTTTTTTATTCGGATAAATGGCGTTACTTTATTGACTGATCCATGTTTGGGGAATGTCGCGCTTTTGCAGCGAAAAGTAAAATTACCTTGTAAAATCGCTGATATTCAGGGAGTTGACTATATTTTGCTTTCACATGGACATCGCGACCACTTAGATATTCCATCCCTAAAAAAAGTAACTCGACACAATCCCAAAGCACAATTTTTATTGCCTTTAAAAACGACTTCCATTGTGCGGAAGGCTGCCAAAAATCTTTGTCAAGAAGCAGCGTGGTATCAACAATTTGCTTTATCTGATGCTCATGCAGACAAAGTAAAAATCACCTATTTGCCTGCGGTTCATTGGAATCGGCGCGGGTTAACGGACTACAATCAGACGCTTTGGGGCAGTTTTTGGATTCAAGCGGGTGAGCAGTCCATTTATTTTGCTGGTGATACGGCTGTAGGACCTCATTTTAAAGCCATTCGCGAAACAATGGGAACGCCAAATATCGGTATTATGCCCATAGGAGCGTATAAACCGCCAGTGATTATGAAGGGTTCGCATGTTAATCCAACAGAGGCGGTAGAGGCATTTAATGAACTGCAAGGAAAAATATTTATCCCCATGCACTATGGCACTTTCGACCTTTCAGACGAGCCCCCCGGCGAACCGCTTCGAGAAGTGCAGCGACTAAAAAAAGAACAAATTTTAAAAGGTGAATTAAAAGCCCTTGCTGTTGGTGAAATCTTTCGATTTTAAGTATGTAGACTTGAGACTTGAGACTTGAGATGGTTAATTTGTTCACTATCAATGATTTATGGGAATCTCAAAGGTCGTTTAATTTTGCCTGCCTATTTACTTAAATAAATTAAACTAATGACGTTCTGAGTGAACAACCTCGCCATTTTCGTAGGTTTTTTTGCCTAGCAAACCGCCGTCCTCTTTCCATGTTGTTCGTTTGCCGTGTCGCACTCCGTTTTTGTATTCTTGTTCAGAGCGTTGTTGTCCGTTCCAGTACCAGCTTTTTTGTATGCCTTCTTCCTTGCCATTGACGAAGGTAACTTCTTGTTTTTTCTGTAGTTTTTCATCCTCATGATACCAAACCCATAGTCCTTCTGGCTTACCATCACGCAGAAGCCCCTCTCCACCTTTTCGGCGGTCGCCTTCGGTATAGAATAGGCGTTTGTGTACCATTGTTGGGTCATTGATGGCGCGATTGAGTTTATAGCTATTGGATTTTTCGTAAGGTACAGCCTCAAATAAAATATCCTGAAATTTATAAGGCGCACTAGGGTCTGCATCTTTATAGCCTTCTCGTTTCTTTTGCTTTGTTGTTGATGCAGTGGTCGTTGTCGTTGTAGTTGCTTTTGTTGCTGTTGCTTTTGGAGCTTGTTTTGTCTTTTGTTGACATCCTGTAAAGAATAAAATGGTGCTACTGAATAGCAACAGTAAAAACCAGTGCTTGTTAATAGTGTTCATACTTTTTTGTTGATTAAGTTTTTTGGAGTTTGGAAGGGGGCAAAGTTACAGTTTCTTTAGTAATGGGAAAAATTGATTTTTGGATTTTTGGAAATTAGATTTAACTTTTGTCAAACTACTTTTATCCGTTTTTTGGTATGTTTCATTACCATCCTAAGCCCTGATTACATGCATGTGGTCAGGTTGCTATTTAGATTTTTAGACTTTTGGATTTTTAGACTTTTAGACTTTTGGACTTTTAAGTACCTAGACAAAATTAATGTTACAATAGGAAAAGACTAAACTCCGCATTTCTAATACTTTAGAACAAAATTGTGCACAATTAAATAGTGCTTGGCACTTAGCTCTTAGAAATTAGTGATTAATTCAATTTTTTTTTAAAAAAAATAATTCACAAAAATAAAAAATATAATGAAATTATGTTTTGCGATAGCATCTATTCGTTTAGATATTTGGGTAGGAATAGCATTTTTACTGTGTTGTATAGGATGTTCTGAACAAGGAGCGCAAAATGTTGCTTCGGCAGAGCGATTTTTTAGCCTGAAAAATTATTTTACACAAGAAGCCCATCGTTTACAAACAGCTGCTCAACAATTAAACAAAACCGCTACTTTGAATGGGGAAACGGAAAGCAAACAACTGTCTGATGTAGATTGGAAAAGAGAATTGCATTTGTTTATTCAGTCAGATATTAATAAAAGTTCTTGGCTGGATAAGTATGTTATTGACAGTGTGCAGGAAAATAATTTTTTAAAGGTTATTTACCAACACCAAGACCCTAAATTGCGAACCAAAAATATTGAATTGACCTTTGAACCTACACAGGATAAGCCTCAGAGCATTAAAATTGTAAATGAAACGAGTAATCCTTTGTATCAAACACATGAAGAATTGTATTACCAAGCTAATCAAGGTTTTACAATTAATACGACTCAACATGTCACCTTTTTGCCGTCCGATAGTCTGCATATCATGGGTAGCTTTTTTTAAATTACGAATGACGATTTTTTTTTAAAAACTAACTTAACTTTTAATAAAAAGCTATTCAAACTCTCAATAAAACCTACACCACTATAGGCATTGTAAATTTTTGTCAAAAATTGGCAAGATTTTGGTCAATATAGGCACTGTTATTACTATCATCAATGATCCATTTATTTATGAAAACAATTCAAAATATCCTGTGTGGAATAGGGTTAATTATTTGTCTGAGTAGCTGTAGTACGACCAATCACCATTTAAGCTCACAGGCAACTGCTGCAAAATTTGTTACTCATCTAGCCAATAAAGATTTACCTATCTTAGAAGCCCTTTCTTCAACTGAAGCTAAACGCAAACTGGTATTGCGAAAAATCACCTCTAACGATTATTTTATGAAGTGGTTGCGAGGTGCCTATCAAAAAGGCTATCGTTTGGATACGCATGACTTTTTAAATACGGCAACCGTTTTTGTGGGTTTTAGAGGAGAAGATACTCGATTGAAAATCAATATGGTGCACGAAAATCAAGTATGGAAAATTGAAGATGTTGGTTTTTGGAAATGGTAGTTTTTTAAATTGCGAATTATCAATTACGAATTACGACTTTTAGGTATGTTTCAAGTACTGAGTTTTGCTACCTAACAGTTCGTGGATTCGTGATTAGTAGATTAGTGATTCGTTTTGGGACGTTTTCTACTGATTGATTTCTTGTTGGATGTTTTCTGTAATGAAGATTTTATTCATTGAAATGTCTTGAAGTTAAATGGTTTATGTATATTGTGAAAATTAAATAGTTTTTTGTTTTAGCTAATTTCTAACAGCTAAAGAGCCAAAAGGCTAAATATCTAAATAGCAATTTTAGAGATAAAGTGTTAGGAAGGGAATGAAACATACCTTACAAATTAGAAATTACGAATGATAAATTTTTATAAAAAAAAGCGATAGGGAAACTATGTAAAAAGTCTCCTTATCGCTTTTTCAGATAACTAACAAAAATATTTCTACGTGTTATGATTGTTTAACCACTCTTTAGAAAATAGCTATTGAAAACGCTTTGTATAGCTTGCTTAGATTAAAATATGTGGGCTATCTTCTTATAAGATATTGATTTACAATACGATGTATTTATTTGCAAGACAATTCGTGTCGTGTGAGACGATTCGTGAATTGTCTCTACTATTGAATTTGCTTTCCTTTAATTTTATTCAAACTTTTAGTCACTCCGAATAATTCTTTTGACTTTTGATTGTAAGCTCTAGCAGCGTCTTCGGCGGTTTTGAATGTGCCCAAATTAATGCGCTCGCCGTTGACATTCAACACACTACGGTAAGAGTTTTTATCCTTAATTACACCACGATAACCTGTTTTGGTTTCTACAGGTTTCATGTGTCGGCGAAGCATACCCATTGTTACCCACTCCAAATTTTCGATGCGGCAGTCCAACTTATTGCCGTTTTTCATTCGCACAAATAGACGTTTGTTTGTCTTTGGTTTGAGGATGCAATGTTGAGCAATAAACTTATGCAGGTAAATGGTTTGACATTCATCGTTTATCCAATGTTGATAAACTGCATAACCTGCCGAATGTTTGCGGAATATCTTATCCTCGCCGAATTTAATCATTCCTGTCTTGATCAATAGATCATAACCACGATTACAGAGTACAACATACTCATTAAGCCTGTTTTTCAATGGCAATTTGTAAAGCATAGTATCTTATTTTTAATAATTAGTTTTGGATACAATTAATAATACACATAATACAGAACGGATTTTTTAGTACTTTTAGACCTTCCTAGCATAATAAATACTTAAAAGGAAAATACATACTAATTTATATACTACATTTATCCAACTTCCTAAATAGCAGTTGCTAAAATAGGTAGTTGTTAAGGGAATAATAGATAGACTGATGAAGCTTGTTGAGGCTTAACATGCACAACAATTCATCTATCTTCATCTTCTGAGATTTTGATACTATAGTACAATAGTGAATTAATTAGAAGTAGTTAACTAATAAATGGCAGGTTAGTAATCAAAAAAAGTTTTGTTTTATACAAAGTTCAATCAAATGGTAAGTAGCAAAATAATTGTTGATAATATGATTAATAAATGACTTAGATTAAATAGTAAATAATTTTTTTTGTTTGTTTTGTTGCATTGGATAGTAATAATAGCTGCAAGATAGAAATTAGTACGCTTGATTACAAACAATCTGCAACTTTTTATCATCATTTTTTTATCACAAAAAAAAAAATAAGGTATAATTAGTTGTTGGTCAGTTAATTGATGAAAAAAAAAATTTAACTTGTCATGCAACCCTTATGCAAGTTTTTCCAGTCACTCCCCTAAATAGGGAATGGAGATACAGACCTAAAAAATCTCAAAAAGGGAAATTTTTTAAAAAAAGCCCATATCTCCTATTTCCATTTGTCATAATTTCATAAACTTTTTGCTTTGTTGGGTTTCTTTTGTTTGCAAGACCAATAAATAAATGCCTGCCCTTAAATCACTCAAGTCAAAACGAACTTCTTGCTTGCCGATTCCAGCTAAGGGTTCTACTTTTAATTGTTTACCTGATACATCATATAAGATTAATTGAGCATCTTCGCCCTTTGCTATCTGATAGCTTGCCTGTATATAATTTTTAGCAGGATTTGGAAAAATGCTTAGTGTTACAAGATCAATATCTTCACTTTCTTGGACATTCTCTTTAACCAATAAAGTATTGTTTTTTCCTGTTTGATTACAAAGGGTGATGGTTTGGGCAAAGAAAGATTCATTACCACAGGCATCCACCGCACCCCAAGCGCGAATTAAGGTTGTTTCAGAAATTTGCGTTTCATTAAACATTACATGAACTGCCTCGTCCTGACAGTTATCAATAGCTGTAACGCTGGGTACGGCTGGAATAGTGCCACACTCTGCTGCAAAACTAGCTGGAGGTAGTCCGAAAAACTGAGGTCCCATATTATCCATCACGTCTATTACTTGAGTAAAACTGCTTGCTGTACCTCCACAAGCACTTGCGGCTGTCCAAGTGCGTTGTAAGCTGTAATTGCAAGGTGGGCCTACTTGTTCTTCAGTAAATTGCACATTCAAAGCAACATTACAATTATTAGAAGCAGTGACTGCCTCTTGAACGCTAGGTACTTCACCACATTTGACCCAAAGCGCAGCTTCTGGCAAGCCACTTAAAACAGGAGCAGACTCGCCATTAACAACAATTGTTTGGGTAAAGCTGTCACTATTGCCACAGTTATCCATAGCCGACCAAGTGCGGTTAAGCGTAAAATTACAGCCTTCACCTGTTTGTGTTTCCGAGAAATGAACGGGAACTTCGCCACTACAATCATCTCTTGCAATTACATTGGGTGCAACAGGCAAATTATCACAATTTAAAGTGGTGAATTGCGCTTCTGGTAGCCCCAGTAATTCGGGAGGCATCGCATCCATGACATCTATTATTTGGGTAAAGGTACTTTCATTGCCACAAGCATCGCTTGCCGTCCAAGTGCGATGTAAATTATAGGTGCAAGGATTGTCGTGTGCATCTAATTTTATTTCTACAAATTGGACATCCACAAAACCATCACAAGCATCATAAGCGGTGACATTGGCTATAGCTGGAATCGGCTCGTCGCACTTTATCCAAATATTTGTGGTTGGTGGGAGACCTTGTAAAACAGGTGGCATTTCGTCCATCACATCAATGATTTGGGTAAAACTATTGGTATGACCACAAGCATCGGCTACGCTCCAAGTTCGTTGTAAGCTATAATTGCAAGCTGGCCCTACTTTTACCTCTTCAAATTGTACTTCCAGCGCATTATTGCAATTGTCGGTAGCGGTGACTACTTCTTGAACCAAAGGTACTTCGCCACATTTTACCCATAAATTAGCAGCCGTTGGCAAACCGTTAAGGGCAGGGGCTTCATCGGCACTCACTTTTATGGTTTGCGTAAAGTCGGTAGTATTGCCACAGTCGTCTGTTGCCGTCCAAGTGCGCTGAATGGTAAAACTACAACCTTCTCCCTGTTGTTGTTCATTAAATTGTACAGGCACCTCACCACTGCAATCATCTCTTGCAATAACATTGGGTGGTGCAGGAACATTGCTACAATTTAAGATGCTTTGTTGAGTAGGCAATCCTAATAATTCTGGCGGTGCGCTATCTTGTGTATCAATGGTTTGGGTAAAAGTGGCGCGATTGCCACATTTGTCTGTTGCCGTCCATGTACGTTTAATACCGCTACATGCGCCCATTCCCAAAGCTACTTCCTGAAAAACTACCTCTACCTCCTCATCGCAATTATCGCGAGCTGTTACGGTAGGTGGTGGAGGTAGGCTGGCACCACAAGCGACAATGCTTGTTGCGCTTGGCAAATCTAATAACTGCGGAGGCATATTGTCTAGTACATCAATAATTTGTGAAAATTCGGCCGTATTGCCACAGTCATCTGTTGCCGTCCAAGTTCGATGTAGGTTGTAACTACAATTATCATCATTTTCCGCTACTTTTATTTCAATAAACTGCACATTTATATCCTTATCGCAAGCATCAACTGCCACAACATGAGGAACGCTCGGTATTTCACCACATTTTACCCAAATGCTAGATTCACTTGGTAGACCTACCAACATTGGTGTTGTATCATCTGTTACGGTTATCGTTTGCGAAGCGGAAGCAGTGTTCCCACAATTATCTTCTGCTGTCCAGGTTCGTATAATATAATAAGGGCAATTGCCTGTTTTTTCTACTGTTTCAGCAAAAGCAATATCCACATCATCATCACAATCATCTGTTGCTCTGATTGAAGCATTGGGATGAGGAGGGTTATCTCGGCAGCCCATTCTTATATCATTCGGAATACCAGTTAATTGTGGTGGAGTATCATCATTAATGGCAATGGTTTGGGTAAAAGAACTTTCATTACCTGCTTCATCTGTTGCTGTCCAAGTGCGAATGATGCTGCATGATTCACTGTCATTTGCCTCCTGTGTAAATTGTATATTGACTTCGCCGCCGCAATTATCGGAAGCGGTAACAGGCGGAGGCTCAGGAAATCCGTTATTATCTGTGTCGCTACAGTTTACGGAGCTTTGTGCAGTAGGTAAGCCCAATAAAGTTGGTGATTCACTGTCACCAATGGTCAGGGTTTGGGTGTCTGTTGCTTTATTGTTGCACTCGTCCTTTGCCGTCCATGTACGGATGATGTCGTATTGTTCGGTGGTGTAGTTGTATTGCTCATATTCACTAAATGAAACACTTACTTCACCACTACAATCATCTCTAGCAATAACATTTGGTGGGTTTGGAATGGTATTACAGGAAACGGTAGCATCATTAGGCACACCTATGAGATTGGGGGCTTCTGAATCTTTAACAAATATATTTTGGGTAAAAATGGTATAATTATCACAAGCATCTACGGCTTGCCATCGGCGAATGATTTTGTAAGAACAGCCCTCGCCATGTTGCTTTTCGGTAAATTCTACAGGGATTTCACCATCGCAATTATCTATGGCTGTAACGCTTGGGACAGGCGGGACTTCTCCACAACCTATTTGCAGAATAGATTGGCTGGGGATGCCTTGCAAAACGGGTTTAGTGCTGTCTAAAACGGTAATTTTTTGTTTTTCTAATGCCTTATTGCCACACTCATCTCTAGCAAACCATTCGCGGACAATAGTGTAAGGGGCATGACCGGGATTGGGAATGTATTCTTTAAATTCTAATTGTACATTATCATCACAATCGTCTTTTACAGTGACATTGGCTTTTTCAGGAATGGCACCACATTGAACAGTTACATCAGCAGGAACACCGCTTAGGGTGGGCGGCTTTGTATCGGCGGCTTGGATTCGCTGGGTAAATTCCGAACGGTTGCCACAACGGTCTTTTGTCCACCAAGTTCGGGTAATGAGGTAAGAACAGTTTTGCCCTGTTTTTTTCTCTTCAAAATGAACTTTCAAAAAATCACCATCGCAATTATCCCAAGAAATGACTTCGGGAGGGGCAGGTACTTCATGGCAAAGTACGGTGATGGATTTTTCGGGAAGGTCTTTTAACATCGGGGCTGTTTGATCGCTATTTGGACCTGAACAGTCGCATTGAGCATACACTTTTTGAGTAGGCAAACATACACTGCCTATAGTTATTATTATACTAAAACAGTAGTAAACGAAATATTTATGCATATAAGATGGGGTCATTTTAGATAGGTTTTTGATGATGAATAATTAAGTGTTGGTGATTGGTGCTTGGATAAGTTGAAGGCAAAGTCCTCTATAAAAATACTTGATTTTATGCTGTTTTAGTATGTTTTTATGACTTTTTTGTGACAAAAATAAAAAACAATACCTTCCCCTATTTATTTTTTTCATTTAAAATAAAGTTTATTTTATTTGTAAATATTTAAAAATGTCGGAATTATTTATTTTTAAGGTAGGAAAAAAAACAAATTTGAAAGAGGTGATAACTATTATAGCTTGACTAGATTTAATTACGAATTACGAATTACTCGTTCCGAATTACGAATTACGAATTACGAATTACGAATTACGAATTATGAATTACGAATTATGAATTACGAATTACGAACTATGAATTACGAATTATGAATTACGAATTACGAATTATGAATTACGAATTACGAATTACGAATTATGAATTACGAACTATGAATTATGAATTACGAATTATGAATTATGAATTACGAACTATGAATTACGAACTATGAATGGTATGTTTCAAATACAGTGTTTTTCTACCTAACAGTTTGTGGCTACTTTGACAGTTCGTAGATTCGTTTTTTGGCTTTTAAGTTTCTTTTTGAATGAGTTCTGTAAAGACAGCAGCTATTCCCAAGATGAGAATTAATCTAAGGTGTTGATAACTATACTAAAACACATATAGAATATTTAATTTATTAAAATGTACTATTGATAATCAATGAGTTACATACATTACACTATTCATTATTATCGATATAACTCCTTGACTATCAGTGCATTAAGTCCATCTTGGGAATTGCTGTAAAGACAGCTTTAGCCGTCATAATACTATAAAAATCAAAAGCTTATATCAATTAGGGAAATTAAAAAGTGATTTATTTTAATACTCTCTGATCGCTAATAGCTAAAAATCCAAAAGTCTAAAAAGCTAAATATCAATTTTAGAGGCAAAATATTAGGAAAGGAATGAAACATACCTTATGAATTACGAATCTACGATCTGTAAAAAGTGAATAAGATACTTTTTGAAGTGTATAAATTTGAGAAGCAAAGTTGAAATTGCTAATGAGCCTATTTCTACTATTTGATGTCAATGGAGATAAACTTTTAGACTATGCAAAAATAGGTAATTGCTATAATTTCCAAACCGACAAGCACACTAAACCTCCACAATTTCATTGGTAATGCTATGCAGCCATTCTGTCAATACTTTGCCAACTTCTTTGGGGTGGGTGAGAAGGTTAAAATGATCGCCGGGGGTTTCGGTATAGGGTTCTAGTGGGGGAAGTACAATTTTATCTATTTTAGAATGGATGCGTAGTGAAGGCGGTTTGTTGTGAGCCAATGCAGGGGCGTAGGCGAGTTGCGATAATTTGAGGAGGTCGTCAGTGGTATAGTAATTCATAAAATTATCCAGTACCGCTTCAAAGGCAGGCAATGATTGAGGGCGTTGTTGGCGGCGTTTGAGCAGGTATTGATGGGCGCGACTCCATTTTAAGCCACCCAAAGTAATAAAAACATCAGAAACAAGTTTGATAGGAGCCAAGCGTACTATGCGGCTAACATCGGTAAAAGAACCAATAAGGCAAACCTCACAACGCACAATTTGACTGATATTATAGGCAATAAAGCCGCCCATCGAATGACCGATTAAAATATCTTTGGTGGTAATACGGTGCTGAACAATCAATTGATTGACAAAATCCCTTAAATTAAATTTTGAATTGGTAAATCGTGCTGTAATTGCCCGATAGTCTATATGTTCAACCGTATAGTCCGCTAAAAAAGGTTCTATTTCGCTGAAAGACAAGGCATTACAGCCATAACCGGGGAGTAACAAAATTCTTTTTTTAGAAAGCATAATAGAATTTAGTATATTTTTGTAGAGACGTAAAATTTTACGTCTCTACAAAATTAATTATTTTATTCTAAACAATCGGCGTTTCAGGCATCCAAGAAGGATTTAACCAAGTTTTTTCTTTGTATACACGCACCTTTGTTTTTCGGTCAATGGCTTCAAACAAAGTTTTGGCATCATCGTGTTTGAGGCGCACACAACCATGAGAACGAGGGGTGCCGTCTACCACTAAGCCCCATTTTACGCGATCATACAATTCTTCCTCTGGCTCGCAATAAGTTTCTGCTCCCTCGTCACAAAGCGTTTTGCGAAGCGGATTAGCAAGGTTAGAGTGAAAACCAATGCCTCTATCCAATTTAAATAAAGCAAAATATAATAAACCCCAACGCCCCAATTTCAACAACGGATCAGCTCGCTTAGTAATTGGGTAAAGAGTATCACCGATCAGTTCTTCGGTCACTTCACCTGCTGACGCTTCAAAGACCAAATCTTGTTTATTTTCATCTTCCCAAAATAGTTTTACCTGTTGCGGTATGGTCAAATTGACATGCACCTCAACCCCAGTTTTGGGCGGCGGCGGTACTCCGGGAGTTCCTGTGCCATCATCTACCACACGTAGCAGCACGCGGTAGCCACGTCTCCACCAGCTACCATAGGGGCGAAATTGCTGAATTTGGCAAGTGCCGTCTTCACATACTCCTTGTCTAGCCAAACGTTCTAAGCGGTTTTCTGCTTCTCGGCGAGTGCGATACCACAAATTACCATTGCGTTCAGGAATCCACTTGTACTTTACAGGCGGCGGCGGTGGTATTGGTTCGTCTGCATCCGTTGAATCGGTGGGCGTATCGGTATCCGTTGAATCGCTAGGCATATTGCTATCTGGGATAGGCGGCGGAGCAACTGTTGTGGAATCGGTGAGGGTGCTGTATACATCAATAAAACCAAATTCCGCAGGCTTTTGTCGAGTGATTTCAGCTTTCAAGTCGTTCAGATTAACAGGTGGAAGGTCTTCATCTGTATTACCTGTTACGCTTGTCATTACCTCATCAAATATTGACTTTAGTTTATCGGCAAAAGTGCCTTCCAGTAGTGCCTTGCCATCTGTTTCCAATCCTTCAGGATGAACTGCATTAGGCTCAGGATGATTACTCATAGTAGTTAGTAATTTTTTAGTTATTAATAAATAATTGCTGTAATGTGGTGTAAGTCAGTTGGCAAGGTGTAATGATTTTGTAAATTTAGAGAAAATGGGTGCCGTTTACAAATAAAATGTCAGAAAAATGTCTTATTTTGTTTTTTTTACTTTGTTATTTTGCTAAAATAAATCTTTAGTTGTAGATTATCAATGGTTAAGCAGCTACAAACTGTTAGTTTAGAAATTAGAGGATTTAAAAGGTATATTTTGATTTTTACTTAGTTATTGTGTTTTCTTATAAATAACTATTTTCAATTCTTTTTTTGTATTTGAAACCAAACATATTGAGCATATTTTCTAAACAACTGATTTTTATGTTTTAAGTAGGTAGACAAAATTAAACAATCATTGGATTTGTTATAAAGCATTGAAAGTAAAAGAATTATCTCACGTCTCCTATCTTAAATCTTATGTCTAAGTCCTTAATATTTTTGAAGTTTGGAATGTTATAAAGTTACAAGGTTTTAAGGTTTTTATTTTTTTAATAAATTTTAATCTTAACGTCTACTTACTTCTTAGTTAGCGACATACGGAAATCAATTAAATTATTGCTATTTTAATCAATAAAATAAAAGGTGAAAAGCCAATTTAGCTCCAAACTCTAAAATATTTCATTCCTATCAGCTAAAAGTCTAAAAATCCAAAGGTCTAAAAATCTTAACAGCCAATTATATAGACTGTTAAATGAAAAAATAAGTAACTGAATTTCTACTGCCTTGCTGGATTTGTGTTTATATTTGTATAAAAAGATACCCATAATAACAATACGATGAAGAGCCTTAGTATAATAAAAATTATATTCATTACGCTTATTTACAGTTTATTATCTTTTCAAATGCTTTTTGCTACTCCGAGTTTTCAATTGAGTTGTACTCGTAGTTTTAGCGAATACGAAGAGGTAAAAGTGATTTATGAAAAATGGCATAATAGGCAAGCAGACTATCAAAGTCAGCTGCGGAGTTTGCAATTGGCTTTATATAAAGTTGAAGATATTCAAAACTTTTTCAATCAAACGATTTTTCGGCAAGCTCAATTAAAACAAGTGCCTGATAGCTTACTACAACGCCTGCCCTTGATCCGATCTTGGAGTTATAAACTCAATAAAGCTGGACAAAATATATCACTAGGAAGGCTTCCATCAGGAGTTTATGTATTAGAAACAATTGACAATGGTTATGCTGCTCAAGTTCCCATTATTGTATCCAATTACAATATGATGGTGAAATCGCTAGGAGAGGAGTTATTAGCTTTTATGGTGGATAAAAATACAGGGCAAGCCATCAAGGATTTTCAATGTTATGCCTATTTAGGAAACAATCAAGGGCAGGACATCATTTTATCTCCTAACAAACAACTGGATGGATTGGCTTATTTTTATAAGGATGTAACATTAGCTAACGGCATCCGAAATTTTCCTGTTATTGCCTTTAAAGATAATCAAATTGCTGTTTCTCGCTCTTATTTTGAATTTCAAAGAGCAAAGAAAGTACCACAAGCCCACCTAATCATACAATCACCAGCCGCTCGCCCTGAAAGTTGGCTGCGTTTTAAGGGGATTTACCGACAATTGGGCGCACATGGATATACCGTTCCTGTTCAGCAAGTTACCTATTGGATGTCTAATGCAAAAGGGGAACAAATGTTTAAAAAAACAGTGGATTTAGATGCCAATGGCACTTTTACAGATAGCTTATTTATTGAAAAAGATGCTGTTTTGGGCAACTATACTTTATCAGACCAGTGGGGGAATCAGGAAATTACTCAAGTACAAGCCTATAAAAAGCCAGAATATGAGGTAAACATTGTTTTGGATAAGGAACAATACACCAAAGGCGAGCTTATCAATGTGAATGTTCAGGCGAGTTATTTTTTTGGTGCTACGGTCAAAAAAGGCACGGTTAATTACAAGGTGATGCGTGGGCGTTTTTATACTCCTTGGTATCACAATAACCCTTATTCTAATTGGTATAATAAAGTTTATGCAGCTCCTTATTCCATTAATAATAAGCTTGTTCATCAAGGCACACAACAGCTAGATGTCAATGGTAATACTACTTTCAGCGTACCAACAGAATATATCAATCAAAGCTCTAATACAACTACAGTTGCTTATGGTTACAACCACAGTTACAATTACAACGAAAATTACACTTATACCATTTTTGCCGAAGTAATGGATGAAAGCAGACGCACTGTAAGTAGTTCCATTAATACAATTGTAGCTGAAACAGATTTTAATTTATCCGCTATAAGCGAAAAAGACTACTATGGGGAAGGGGAAAAAATTAAGGTGATCATTTCCACAACCGATTTTAAAAAGCGCGGAGTACAAGGGCGGTTTATCGCTAAATTATATCGCCAAGCAGGTTTGTACTCAGGGCCAAGGCAGGGGCGAACTAGAGGAAGGGGAACTGCAACAGTTTTACAAGAAATAAGTGGACAAACGGATGCAGAAACAGGATTGGCGCATATTCAATTGTCCCCTGAGCAGTCGGGGCATTATCGCATCGAAATTACAGGAGTGGATTCAGGAGGGCGAAAAACGACCAATAGTTGCTATACTTATGTGTTAAAATTAGAAGAAGAACCTGTTTGGTGGCAAAAAAATGGGAGAGGAGTTCATATTTTTACGGATAGGCGAGTGTATGAAGCAGGTGATACGGTCTATGCACGAATGTATATTCCCAATGTTGCAGTTGATGCTTTGATTTCCCTCAATGATCATCGCTTTTTAGAGTATTGGCTCCATCGTTTTGAAGGTAATGCTCAACATATGAGCTATCAAGAGTTTTATTTTGTTTTGAAAAATAATTTGTTTGGCAAAGTGAATTTAGGAATTGATTATTTGTATAAAGAACGGCAATATAGTCAAAGCAAAGATATTATAGTAATTCCCAAACAGCAATACTTGAAGGTGCAATTGAGTTTTGATGCCCAAGATTATCGCCCTCGAAATAAAGCCCTAGGCACGCTACAGGTAACTGATGAAATAGGTCAGCCCATTCCTAATGCCAATGTAACTTTGAGTACCATTGACGAAAGCATTTATACACTCTACCCCAACACATCAAGAAGTATTCACAATGCTTTTTATCATGATCGCTTTTCTGTACAAGCTCGAAGTTCTAAGAATAATTTTAATAGCAATATGAGAGGCGAGCCTTTGGAAAAAGCGCGTTTTGGTTGGCGAAAGGAGAAAATGGGCAATTTTGAACGCAATATGTATTTGCCAAAAAATAAAAATTATCGCCTGAATTGTTCCGAAAAAAATTGGCCATCGCACACTACTGTTGTTTATGGTTACATAATTAATGATGAAACGGGTGAACCGATTCCTAATGCTGAAATTCAGGTGGGCAATAATACCTATTATGCAGATGCAACAGGGTATTATTTTTTGAAAAATTTTGTGGTAAATTATGCGAGTTTAAAATTTTCTAATAATAAAAAATCAACTTTTATAAAAAATATAGAAATTCCTGAAAATGAATGTGATGTAAGTTTAAGTGTGGCCATTTCTCCGAAAAAAGAAGAAGTGATTGACTTAAATCCAAATGCACAGGCACAGGTTTTAGATTATTTTAAGGCATTGGAGGTGTCAGTAGAAAATTACGAACAATATTTGGAAGGGAATACAAGTCCACACAATAGCGCACTGGCTTATAAAGAAATGAAAAAAGAAATTGCGCCAGAAGAAATGATAATGATAGCAGAAAATGAGCGAATGAAGGATAAAGAATCTAAGGATGCCATTGAAATGCCTATATCATCTTATGGAAGTTATGCATCAGCAACAACTAGCAGTGCAAGCTATTCATCTCGTTCGTCAACGACTGCTGCGCCTAGTTATGGTAATCGCCAAGTGTATGTCCCACCGCCGCCATCAGCATATCAATCAAATTCATCGGCTTATCGTTCACAAAATCAATCTCCTTATAATGCAGGCTCATCAGCTTATCGCTTACGAAATAGGAAACTAACAGCAACGCCCACTATTCGCTCCGATTTTAAGGATGCCATTTGCTGGAAACCTACTATTACTACTGATGCCAACGGTCAAGCTATAGTAACGATACAATTACCTGACGATTTGACGACTTGGCGAACAACTGCCACTGTTATTACTCCTGATACCAAAGTTGGAGAAGCAGTTGCAAAAATTGTGGTTAAAAAAGGGCTGTTGGTACGTATGGAAACACCGCGTTTTATGCGTCTAGGTGATCAACTATTCATTACAACCAATATTCACAATGCTTTTTCTCAGCCAAAAGAAGTACAAGTTTCTTTAGAATCCAATGGCTTGAATATTGAAGGGACAGCGCAAACAATTGTTGTGCCTCCTAATGGCGAACAGCGTATTGACTGGCCAATTACAACAGAATGGGCGGAGGATGTGCAGTTGACAGTCAAGGCATTAAGTGAGGGCGAGTCGGATGCGATGCAAGTTAAAGTACCTGTATTGCCGCATGGTTTACAGGTCATCGAATCACAATCGGCCTACCTTAGTAATAAAGATGAAAAAACGCTGCATTTCAACATCCGCCCCGATGTAGATAGAAACTCTATAGGTTTAGAAATCAATGCCATTCCATCGGTTACATCCGCTTTGCTCACCGCTATGGACGATTTGATTGCCTACCCTTATGGCTGTGTAGAGCAGACTATGAGCCGTTTTTTGCCGAATGTAGTGGTCGCCAATACTTTAAAAGAGTTGGGAACAGCCTATTCGGGAACTATTGCGGGGGAAGAATTAGAAAAAATGGTGGCTAAAGGCGTGGAGCGTTTAAGCAAATTACAGAAAGACAATGGCAGTTGGGGGTGGTGGAAAAATGATAAAATGGGGCATCCATTTATGACGGCTTATGTGTGTTATGGCTTATTTTTGGCGAAAGAAGCAGGTTATTTTATCCATGAAAACAGCTATAAAGCAGGGATTCGCGCCCTTCAAAAACAACTAGAAGCCAATACAACAGATGATCCAACGACTCTTGCCTATCAAGCAATGGTAGCTGCTCAATGTGGTTTGGGAAAAAAAGCTTGGATAAATTGGAAGGAAAAAGCGGTATTAGGTCACGAGGCAACAGCCTATCAACAAGCTTTGTGGTTACAAACTGCGCTATTAGCCAAAAAAGGAAAAATTGCCAAAGCCATAGTTGAAAAATTAGAGCGTAAGGTGCAACAAAATGGGCATTTGAACTATTGGGAAACGGCAAAATTTAGGTATAATTGGCAAACCGATAGGGTGGAAACAACGGCAAATGTGGTGAAAGCTTTATCTATGTACAATAGTGAGCATCCGCAAATAGTAGGGGCAGTGGAATGGTTGTTGAGCAAGCGCAGGGGCAAAAGCTGGCGTAATACCCGACAAACAGCAATGACGATTTTAGGCTTAAAAGATCGAATTGTTTTGGAAAGCCGACCGAATGTAGAATTACAAATTTATGCCAACAATCAATTGGTGGAGCAACGTACTGTAGTCGCGGAAAATGTCTATCAACGCAGTCCAAGCGTGGAACTAAAACCCGAAAATTATTTGGTAGATTTGGATGTTTCCCTACAAGAGACAACCAATGTGCTGTTAAGTGTGCTTAAAGAAGGGAGTAATACCGTTAAAATCGTTCAAAAAGGCACAGGTACACATTTTGTTAATGCTCAATTAAAATATTTTTTAACCGAACAACAAGTAGCAACCCTAGATACAAGCCATTCGACTTTTGAGATTCAGCGAAGGTATTACAAGCTTAAAAAACAGGTTCAAGAAGATGGAACTGTACAATACATTAAATCCCCTGCAACCTTAAACAGCATTTATCCGGGGGATGATATTTTGGTAAAAGTGGCGATTAAAAGCCCACAATCACAGCAGTTTGTTTTGATAGAAGACCCCATTCCAGCAGGTTGTGAGTTTATCCGTAGTAATGAGGGCTACATCATTGACGGCGAGAAGTCGTATAGAGGCAATGACACTTGGAATCAGCCGAATAAAAGTGCGTGGAGTTGGAGCAGTTGGGCAGTGCATCGGGAGTTGCGCGATGATAAGTTAGCCCTTACTGCTACCCGTTTACCCAAAGGCACTTACCGTTATTCCTACTTATTAAAAGCACAAACACCGGGTATCTACAAAGTCACCCCTACCATTGCCCAATTGATGTATTATCCCGAACAGCGCGGTTTTAGTGAGTTTGTAGAGATGGTAATTAAGGAGTAGGGGGGGGATTATGAATTATGAATTACTCGCTCCGAATTTTTTTAGAAAATGGTGTGTAAGCTAGTTGAAAAGTCTACTAAAACCTTCATGAATCACTCCTTCCGCATCACCACAATATACTCCTGATTCATCGTTGTGCTAGTTTTGCCTGTTATATTGGAAGGGCTATTTTTTTTGGGCATCCTTTTGTTGGGAATATTACGAATGATGGTTTCTTGATGTTTAAAGCCATTAGCTTCAAAGAAAAGTTGGGTGATTTCATCTGTAGGTAATTTGATGCCTTTGACAGTACGATTGCCAACAACATAACAAGTATAGCCACCGTATTTAATGGTTTGCGATACGTTGTTAATAGATTTCTGATAATCAGCATAAAAAGAGGCGACTTCTTTGGCTCGTTTTTCGTCTTTATCTGCCACTTTTCCAATAATTTCCTGCAATAATGGATGTTGAAATATCAGATCATTTTGCTTTTGTCCACCCATTAACTGCTTATCTACCTGACTTGCTTCTTCCACACCTAGCCATTGATTAGCAAGTCTTGAAAATTGCCCATATGCAACCGTTGTTCGGCTATCTCCATAAGGCGGTGAAGTAACAACTATATCAATGCTTTCTTTTTCTATTTTTGTAATTGGAGCAACTGTGTTAAAGCTATCTACTTGTATATTGTTATTATGAGTTTCTATAAGGTTAATGTAATTTTCTAATCCCTTTCTATTGCGTATTAGTTTAGATTGCATTTTGCCAAATACATTAGGATTAAATTTTTCCCTTTGTTGTTCGCTCATTCGGTAGAGTTTAAATTCGCTATTCCTAGTCCAGCTACTTTCTCGGACGGTTTCACTAAAAGCTACTTTAAAGAAATTTTGGCTATCAATGTCTGATATTTTTTGAATAAAAGCATTAATGATGCCTAATTTTTCTTTAACAGATGCCTCAAACCAATAATCTATATTTTTAAAAGTTGGAATGATTTTAGGTGTATCTTGTTGTTTATCAAAGGTTAAGCTAAATGAATAGTCATTAAATTCTGTTATACATTCATCTAAAAGGGCTAGGTCAACAACAGTTGTTTTACACTTAGATATCAATCTTGCCAGAGGATTTAAGTCTGTTCCAATAGCATTCATATTTCGGATAGAAGCCTCTACCAAAGAAGTCCCTGTTCCACAATAAGGGTCAAATAAGCTTTTCGCGGTTTTACCATAAGTATCTATCAAGCGCGCTGATATTTGTGGTATCATCATCGCAGGATAAATATGAAAACAGTGGGTTAAGGTTTTGGTATCTGCCTTTCTGAAGTCCCAGCTTTCATCTATATACTTTTTATGGGTAATTAATGTAGACATGTTTTGTTTGGTATGTTTCATTTTCTTCCTAACACTTTGTTTCTAAAATTGATTTTTAGATATTTAGACTTTTGGCTTTTTAGCTTTTAGAAATTAACAGAGAATACCCTTCAAAAAAACACCTAATCACGAATCACTAATCTACGGATCAACGTTTTGAATTGAAAGAAAAATTTAATACACCATTGTCAAGTTAAGTTCTTAGACAAAATTAAACAATATTTAAGTCTCAAGTCTCATCTTATGTCTAGGTACTTAAAATACTTTTTTCCTCCCCACCAATAAATAATGATCAAAGAAAAATGTTTTTTTAATTAATAAGCATTTTTCAATAGTACAGTTGCGTTTTGTTAACATCTGTTGATACTCTGTTAAATCATATTGGTGGGGGTGCAGAATATCACCGGGTAGGAAGCGAAACAAACGCTTAAAAAAGCCATAATTATGGGCATCAATAGTGAGTAGGAGATAGCCATTTGTTTTTGCTGCATCCACTAAGTTATCCATAGAACGCTCCAATTCTGATACATGATTGATAACATTCATACAAAAAACGACATCATATATACCCTTATCAGTCAAATTCTCCAAAGGCAAAGCTTCAAATTGAACATATGGATAATCTACTATGGCAAAATGAGGCAATTCCGTTTCATAACGCTGCAACAATGGATCAATAGCTTTCACCTGATGCCCTTCCAGCACCATAAAAATACCTGCTGGCCCACAACCTGTATCTAAAACAACTGCCTTTTGCTTCTTCAAAAATGATAGCTCTGCCTTTGCCAATAAATCACGCCAATATTTTTTTTTCCACGCCAAATAATCTGCCTTTGATTTATTTTTAAGGTAATTTTTCCACCATTGTAACTCCACTATTTGCGCCAACCGCCATTTCCATGTTTTTTTCATAACCTATACTAATATAATTTAGTATGTTTCATTTTCTTACCAACACTTTGTTTCTAAAATTGCTATTTAGATATTTAGCCTTTTGGCTATTTGGATATTTAGCTTTTAAAAATCAGCAATTAATTATTGTGTAGTACTTAATTACTATCAATTATCAATAAATTTGTCCAAACACGAATCCACGAATCCACGAATCCACGAATCCACGAATTCATGAATCCACGAACTGTCAAAGTAGCCTATTTGAAACATACCTATAATTTTAGGTCTGCTAAGTTACGGAATTTTTATAAGGGAGTAAGAAGTCGTTTTGATTTAATCTGTTGTCTTAACAAATATATCATAACCTAGTACAAAATTTTTTTTATTTCCTGTTTTCTTGTAATTTTGGATAGATATAATTCTTAGTAAAGTAAAAAATAATATGAAAAAAGTTCTTGTATTAGGTGGCACTCGTTTTTTAGGGCGAGTATTTTTAGAAGAATTGATAAAAAAAGGTAATGATTATGACATCACCCTATTCAACAGAGGAACAACTAATGCAGATTTGTTTCCTGAACTTCGGCGAATAAAAGGAGACCGCAGAACGGATGATATACAACAGTTGGGAAAAGAAAATTGGGATATTGTTATAGATTTTTCCTCCTATTATCCACTGCCTCTTGAACGATTGATGGATGTTTTAAAAGATAAAGTAGGTAGATATATTTACATTTCAACGGGTTCCGTTTATGATTTAGAAAAAACGGTTAATACCATTTTAACGGAAAACTCCACCCTTGTTACCTATACAGAGGAGGACAAAGTAGGGACAACAGCACAAACTTATGGCAAAAGAAAAAAGGCATGTGAAGATGTTTTATTAAAGTATAAATGGCTAGATACCATTATTTTACGTCCCGGTGTTGTTTATGGAAGATACGATTATACTGATCGTCATTACTATTGGATATACCGTTTGCAGCATGAAAAACAGGCATTATTACCCGAAAATGGCAAAGCTCGGATGTCTTTTACTTTTGTAGACGACCTTGCTCGCATCATTATGCAGTCTATGGAAATTGAAAAACACAATATAATTTATAATACAGTTACACATCCTATTATCTCGCTCAAAACATTGGTACAAACAACTGCTGCCGCTTTGCAAAAAGAAGTGGAATTAATTCCTGTATCTGCTGAATGGTTAGAAGCCCAAGAGATTAAACAATATTACGACATTTTTTATTGGACAACTGACGATCTTTTAATGAAGGATAATCACAAAATCCTCCAAGATTACGGAATCACTTTTACCCCACTGGAAGAAAGCTTAAAACAAACGGCTGCCTATTATGAGCAATTAGGTTGGCCTGTTTGTAAGGTGGGTTTATCTTTGGAAAAGGAAAGGGAGTTGATTGGGAGGCTTGGTCAACAAGGAGTATGACTGGAGTGAAAATAAGTGATGTGTTTGGAGATGTTAATTGTATTGGTTATTTTTGAGGTTTAAAGAAAAAAATACGTGTAATAAATAGGCTTATGGAGTAGTGTATTAAGAAGTTATGTAGGATAACAATAGTTCACTTTTACGAATGGCTCGATCTAAATTCACTTATCAGCACAGTAAAGGTTTAATTATTGTATTTCTAAAAAAAACAATGCCTAAAAAGAAATTTTAATGAAAATTGAAAGCATCAAAATAAAGAACTTTAAGGTTTTTGCTGATACTAAATTAGAAGGGTTGCCAGGAATGTGTGTTTTTTTAGGTGCAAACGGTTCTGGAAAGACTACTTTTTTTGAAATTTTTGGTTTTTTAAGTGATTCCCTTAAAAATAATGTAACAATTGCAATTAATAAACGAGGAGGATTTAGGGAAGTGATCTCTAGGGATAAAAGTGGCAATATTGAATTTGAAGTAAAGTTTAGAAATACTGAAAAAGATGGCTCACACTCACCTTTGATTACATATCAATTAGAGATTGGTGAAGAAAGAGGAAAAATAGTAATAGTTAGTGAAATTCTGAAATATCGACGGGGTAATAGAGGAAAACCTTGGCATTTTTTAAACTTTAGTTATGGACAGGGTACAGCTATTAAAAATGAAGAAGATTATGGAAAAGAAGGTGTTACTGAAGAAAGAGAAGAGCAAAGACTAGATTCGCCTGATATTCTTGCAATTAAAGGGTTAGGGCAATTTAAAAAGTTTAAAGCTGTCAGTTCATTTAGGAAATTACTTGAAGGTTGGTATGTATCTAATTTTCAAATATCATATGCTCAAGCAATTATGGACACTGGAATAAGTGAGCATCTCTCAAGAACAGGAAGTAATCTGGCTCAAGTTACTAAATTTATGCATGATAATCACCCAGAAATATTTGATTTAATCTTAAAAAATTTAAAAGAAAGAATACCAGGAGTTGAAAAAGTAGAATCTTTAGAAACGGCTGATGGGCGTATTATCTTGAAGTTTCAAGATGGCAGTTTTAAAGACCCTTTTATAGCAAGATATGTATCAGATGGGACAATTAAAATGTTTGCTTATTTAATTCTTCTATATGATCCTAATCCTCACCCTCTATTGGCTATTGAAGAACCTGAAAACTATCTACATCCAGACCTACTAAGAGAATTAGCAGAGGAACTAAGGTTGTATTCTAAAAAGGGAAGTCAGGTATTTATCTCTACGCACTCGCCAGACTTTGTTAATGCGTTGGAGATTAAAGAGTTATTCTGGATTAAAAAAGAAAAGGGATATTCAACAATTGTAAAAGCTAAGGATGATAAAACTGTTTCTTCTCTGTTCAAAGAAGGTGATTTACTAGGCTATTTATGGAAACAAAACTATTTTAAAGGAAGCGGACCAAAATGAGTTTAAATTCTAATAATACTACTGAGACTGAGTATAAAAACGAGCAAATTGAGTTTCTATTAGAAGAACCATCAATGGAGAATTTTCTCAAGGAAATATTACCCCGTATTCTACCTCCTGGCTATGCTATTGGTGTAAATTGTTTTCTCAGACCACATCAGGGAAAAAGTGATTTAAAAAAATCAATTCCTAGAAAAATACGTACATTCTCAAATTTTTATATACCTGCAAAGGTTATAATTATACAGGATCAAGATTCTAGCGATTGTAAGGAATTAAAACAACAACTACTTAACATTTGTAGCGAAAATGGAACATGCCCAGTTTTGATTAGAATCTCATGTAGAGAATTAGAAAATTGGTACTTAGGGGAAATGGAAGCAATAGAAAAGGTATATCCTAGTTTCAAAGCTAAGTCTCGTAAATATAAGGCTAAGTATAGAAATGTAGATAAGCTATTGGGTTCTGTTGAATTGAGTAAAGCAATAAGTACCTTTCAAAAAGGATATGCATCAAAAAACATTCCTAAACATTTAAATATTGAGAAAAATAATTCAACCAGTTTTAAGCATTTGATTACAGGTGTGAAAAAGTTTCTTGCTGATTAGAATTTGTATAATAAAGAGCTGTAGGTCAATGCTCGCCAATCATATCACCTTATATGAGCCAAACTGTTATTCCAAAATCAAGTTTTTACCGAGCAATAACAAACTTCCCTCGTTGCACAACTGTATTATCGGCATTTTCAAGCATATAAAAATATATGCCTATAGGCAAATGTCCCAATGAAAGTTGCACTTTTTTATCTTTTAAAGAGGTATAACTGTCAACAACTTGCCCTGACAAATCAATAATTCTAAGCTCTAAGTCTTTAGTTTTCAAGGTTTTAAAATCAAAGGTTGCCAATTCCTTAATAGGATTTGGATATAACTCAATAGATGAAGCATGATCAAGGTTTGTTATCCCTGTTGGATAAGGTTCTAACAGTATATCATACCAAAGGCTATCTTTTTCTTGCAAAGAAATAGGATAAGTAACAGGCATATAATTAGCTGCCTTTACCTCTAAAGTATATTCCGTAGAATCACCACCTACAGCTCCGATTTTAAATAAACCGTAAAAATCACTATTTGTAGTTTGATTTGCCTCTACCAATTCAATGTGGGCATCTGGTATTATTTCTCCTGTTTGAGCATTAGTAACTTCGCCAAAAATATAGCCCGCATGAGTATTGTTAAAAGTAAAAATATACAAACCATCTGCCCGATTTGCCCCAATGATTTTACCAGACGAAAAAAAAGGAAAAGCAGACCATAAACCAAAAAAACCGCCACTCAGCCCGGGATGTGTGTCATAATATCCAACCTCAACAGGTACCTCTGGACGGCTAAAATCTACCACCCGTAAGCCTTCCGTATTATGTGAGATAAAAGCAAATTCTTCTCGTATATATACATTATGTACTAAACTACTATCATTTCCCGTATAATTCGCCACTAATTTTACATCTGTTTCATCGCGAATATCCCAAACCAATGCAAGTAATCCGTCTATTTCATCGGTGCTAAACAAATAGTTGCCATCCTGACTTGTCCAACAGCTATGGGTAAAAGGCGTACTAATTCGATTGATTACTTTTGGTTGAGTTCTATCTGAAATATCCAATATGTCCAAAGTGCCTTCCCCAATTGCTGCCCCATATAAACGGTCGCCGCGCACATGACAATCGTGAATATAGTACCCCGGCGCGTACAAACCCACTTCAACGGGATTTGCAGGCTCTGAAATATCTAAAATATGCACCCCACGCCCTGTAATTGTGCCACTTATATAAACATAGGAATCATTTTTTGTAATATTTTTAGAAATGGTATGCGCTGTTTTAAACGTTGTTTGATAAGTCGTTACTAGATGCACACTGTCAGGTAAATAGCTCAAATCAATGACCTGCATTCCAGTAAATTCATCTTCTTCCTCTGTTACCACATAAGCATGATGTCCAATTACTGTAATTTCTCGCCAATTCGAGGATGTCGTACTAGGCACAAAACCAGCTTCATAAATATTGTTTTTATTATTAATATTGATGATAGACGTACCAGAAAAAGCCCCCAATAAAGCATATTCCGAGCCATCCGCTGCCGTCCATCCCCAACAGCCAGAACTGCGCCCGGGGTGAGGTGCTATTTGTCCAAATAACTCCACATTAAGGCTATTTTGCGCTTCTATTACAGTTGTATATCCTAAAAATAAAATAAAAATAAAATAAAAAAACTTCATACACCTAAATAAGTTTTGTTTTCAAAAATAAATCCCATAACACTACTCCAGCACTCACCGCAATATTAAGCGAATGTTTAGTGCCATATTGCGGAATTTCAATACAGCCGTCTACCAATGTCATTACATCAGTTGCTACCCCACGCACCTCATGGCCAAAGATAATCGCGTATTTTTGTCCTTTTTTTGGCGTAAAAGCCTGTAAATCAATGCTTTCATCGGCTTGTTCTATGGCAAAAATATGGTAGCCTTCCTTTTTTAATAACTGCACTGCTTCGGTAGTTGATGAAATGTATTGCCATTGCACAGAGTCGGTCGCGCCAAGTGCTGTTTTATGTATGTCCTTATTCGGCGGCTTTGCTGTGATGCCACATAAGTAAATTTTTTCTATTAAAAAAGCATCACAAGTCCTAAAAATAGAACCGACATTCAGCGCACTTCGCACATTATCTAATACGACTATCAAGGGCGTTTTGGCAGCCTCCTTAAACGCATCTACCGACAAACGAGGCAATTCCGCATTAGGCGTTTTTCGCATGATAAATATTTATTTTTATTCTTATTCTTGAGGTTTAGAGGGATATGTTTCAGTATCATCCTAACACTTTGCCTCTAAAATTGATATTTAGCTGTTTAGACTTTTGGATTTTTAGCTGTTAGAAATTAGCGATCAGTAATTAGTACAAATAAATTGCTTTTTGACTTCAAATATCTATAATAGTTTGATAAATAGGTGTTTATAAAGTAGCAACGGTTAAAGCCTTCATTGCAGAACTCATCTAAAAAGAAATTACAAAGTCTGAAAGCAAATCACTAATCTACGACCTATTAATATAAGCGCAAACTGTTTGGTTGAAAAGCATGGTATTTGAAACATAAGTACTTAGACATAAGATTTAAGACATAAGATGTGAGATAACTAACTCACTATTAATAATTTATAATAAATCTAATGGTTGTTTAATTTTGTCTAATCACTTATCATTCGTAATTGTTAATTCGTAATTCGTAATTAATAAGCTATCTTTGCCGAAAGATAAGTTCTTTTATCTAGTAAAAAAAATCAAAAATAATTTACCTTTTTCATTATTCGATAAAAATATGGATTCAAAGACCAAAAATACCATCAAACGCACCTCAGAAGTCAGCGTTCAAGTGCATTTAGACGAGCAAAATTTACCTCTACAAATGGATTGGGACGCAAGCGATAGCCCCATCAAAGGACGTAAGCCCTGCAAAGCAATGTTGTTATCCATGTGGGATGGCGATGCAAAAAATGCCCTTCGCATTGATTTATGGACTAAAGATATGCGTGTGGACGAGATGGAGCATTTCTTTTTTCAAACCCTTTCAACAATGGCAGATACCTATGCGCGTGCCACACAAAAAAAGGAAGTTGCCGCCGAAATGAAACGCTTTGCTCATGCTTTTGGAAAAAAAATCGGTGCAATTAAAGGGTAAAAATTCGTGGATTGTTGATTTGTGGAGTAGTAGATTCGTGATTGGTGGATTGGTGATTTGTAGATTAGGAAATAGCTATACCAAAAACAGTTTAGAATCGTAATTTTTTATAGGCAAAGCCTATAAGGGTTGGTTCGGCTCAAGGTGGAACCTCGCCCCTGTAATCTAGCAGGTGTGAGGCTTTGCCTCGCTCCGAACCAAATTTGTAGCCTCTGGCTACACTGATAAAAACAAATAAAAAATTTAACAACTTTTGCTTTTATCCTGTTTTTGGTATATCTCCTCTTTGTCCTGATTTTTTGAATCACTCCATCCCTTACTCCCCTAAACCAAATATCTAAGGCCTCTGTTATTTTAATAGGTATCTTTGCGACTAAATACACATAAAAAAAATGAAAAAATATCCACTCGGCATACAAACATTTGAGAAAATAGTTAAAAAAAATCTGCTATATATTGATAAAACTAAAGAAATTTATCAGTTAACAGAGTATGGTGGGTACTATTTTTATGCCCGTCCCCGAAGATTTGGAAAATCATTAATGCTCTCTACCATAAAAGCACTTTTTCAAGGAAAAAAAGACCTATTCAAAGGGCTTTGGATTGAAGATAAATGGGATTGGGCTAAAAAACATCCTGTTATACATATTAGTTTTAGTAGTATGGGACATCGGGAGATAGGATTGAAAAAAGCCATTAATCAAACCCTAGATAGAATGGCGGATGAGCGCAATATAGGCTTTAAAGCTAATGACTACACAACTAAATTTATGGAACTCATTACTGGTGTAGCGAGACAAAAAGGAAAAATTGTTTTACTAATTGATGAATATGATAAACCCATTATTGATTACTTGGGTGACGAATCAGAACAGGCTGAAATAAATCGTAGTATTTTAAAGTCCCTTTATTCTGTGATTAAAGACTGTGATCCATATATTGAATTTATGATGATTACAGGTGTTTCTAAATTTAGCAAGGTCAGTATTTTTTCAGAACTCAATAATTTAACAGATATTACTTTTCATAAACGCTATTTAAAATTAACGGGCATTACACAAGAAGAATTAGAAGATAATTTTAGAGAAAAAATAGCTGAATTAGCAGCCGAAAACAACATCACCAAAGAAGCATTAAAAGCAGAAATCAAACAATGGTATAATGGCTATAGTTGGAATGGAAAGACATTTCTATACAATCCTTATTCTTTATTATGCTATTTTGATTATGAGGAATTTAGAAATTACTGGTTTGAAACAGGAACACCTACCTTTCTTTTGAAAATCATGAAGGAACAGAATATGATTAAAATTAATGAATTAGAGGCAGATAGCAGTATTTTTTCAACTTATGATATTAAAGAATTAGAAGTTACGCCTATACTTTTTCAAACAGGTTATTTGACTGCTAAAGAAAGAACAGATAATACCACCTATATTTTAGACTATCCTAACTTAGAGGTGCGCGACTCTATGATGCGCTCTTTAATTGGCAGTTTAAGGCATGATCAGAAAGCATTTAGCCGTCCGATGGTGAAAAAAATACAAGCTGCCCTTGAAAATAAACAATTAGAACACCTCATTCGCCTAATCAAAAGCATTTTCAAAAATATACCCAATCAATTGTTTAGAAGTAAAGGAGAGTTTTACTATCACAGTTTAGTTTATTTGGTATTCTTTTACTTGGGTGATTTTATGGATAGTGAAATGAATACTATTGATGGTCGTTTGGATGCGGTAGCAAAAACGGCTCATTACATTTACATTTTAGAATTTAAATTAGACAAAAATGCACAAATAGCTTTAGACCAAATCAAGGAAAAAGGCTATGCAGAAAAATACTATGGCGATGACCGAGAAAAAATCCTAATTGGCATTAATTTCAACAGCGAACTCAAAACAGTTGATGATTGGAAATACGAGATTTTGGAATGAAATGGTCAAATAATAATTTTACAGCCAATGTATAGATATTTGTGAAATGTAAAGTGTTTTTTAAAAAATCTGTGGTATATTTCAAATGTCATGCTTTTCAACCAAACAGTTTTTGCTTATTTTGACAGTTCGTGGATTCGTGATTAGTAGATTAGTGATTCGTTTTCGAGGTTTTTAGTTTCTTTTTGAATGAGTTCTGTAACGACGGCTTTAGCCGTTATTGTTTTTGTGAAAAATTAACGATCAAGGATTTATACATGCAAAAAGGTTTGAAAATTAATTTCCAATTTCTGATCTCTAATCGCTAATTTCTAAAAGCTAAATATCCAAAAGTCTAAATAGCTAAATAGCAATCTTAGAATTAAAGTGTTAGGAAGAAAATGAAACATACCAAATCTGTTAAGGCTTTTCAAAATAAAAGAAAGAAAATGCTCAAACCTCAAAAACTACAAAAAGGCGATAAAGTGGCAACTATTTCTCTATCTTGGGGGGCGGCGGGTGAAATGCCTCATCGCTATAAAGCTGGCAAAAAGCAGTTGCAGGAGACCTTTGGACTTGAGGTTGTGGAAACAACAAATGCCTTAAAATCAGCAGATTGGATATATCGGAATCCGCAAGCTAGAGCCAATGATTTGATGGAAGCTTTGACGGACAACAGCATCAAAGCGATTATTACCAATGTAGGCGGCGAGGACAGCCTTCGTACTTTGCCTTTTGTGGATATTGACCTTATTCGGCAAAATCCTAAAATTTTCATCGGTTTTTCGGATAGTACCATTACTCATTTTTGCTTTTACAAAGCTGGTGTTACGTCTTTCTACGGCCCGTCTATCTTTATTGGCTTTGCCGAAAATACGGGCATGTTTCCCTACCAAATTGCGGACATTCAGCGCAGTTTATTTTCCTCAAAAGCGGTTGGTAAAATTTCTCCTAATACTAACGGTTGGACTTCGGAGCGTTTGGAGTGGGCAGAGCCTAGCAATCAACTTATCGCTCGAAAATTAGAACCGTCTACGGGCTGGCGTTTTCTGCAAGGCACAGGTTCGGCAACGGGCGAACTGCTTGGTGGGTGTATCGAAGTGCTTGAATTTCTGAGGGATACGCCTGTTTGGGTAAGTCCCGATGAGTGGAAAGGTAAGCTGATGTTTATAGAAACTTCCGAAGTAAAAATACAGCCTCGACAATTGTTGTGGATTCTTAGAAATTATGCTGCTGCTGGTATTTTGCACAATATCAATGCTTTGCTTTTTAGTCGTCCTTTTGATAATGTTTATTGGAAAGAATACGATGATATTTTGTTAAAAGTTATTCGAGAAGAAGAAGGTTTGCACAAATTACCCATTGTTACGGGTATGGATTTTGGTCATACTTGCCCTGTTTTTACACTTCCCTACGGCATCAAAGCAAAAATAGATAGTGATAAACAGGAGTTTTCGATTATTGAAAATGCGGTGAGTTAATTACGAATTAGAGAATCAATTACGAATTAGAAATTACGAATTACGAATTAGAATTGTGTTTAGGTGGGTTTGTTGATGTTATTAAAGTAGTGCTGATTTTTAATTGGCAAATGTACTTGTACTGGTATTATATTTACTTATTCATCCTTTGAGTATTGATTCAAAAAAACCAACAGCTAAAGCAGTCGCTACGAAAATAAAAAATCCCCACAGCCTAACGAAAGACTGTAGGGATTTGAAAATTGGTTAATCAAATTCTTATAAGCACTATGGGCTTACAGGAAATTATTGTTTGACAACTTTGTAGGTTCTATGTTCATTACCGTGTTGTACGACTAGGATATAGATGCCTGCGCTAAAGTTGTGCATGGAGATGGTTTGTCTGTTTAAACCATCTGTTGTTGTTGCTTGCTGTCTAAGAAGTAGCTTGCCTGCTGCATTGAACATGGTAAAGCTTACTTGCTTGTCTGCATCGGCAATGAAATCAACGTGTACATCATGTTTCACAGGTATTGGCGTAACGGTTTGTACCGTAAAGCCGCTTTCTGTTTCTCCTCTAGTTAAGGTAATGATGCCTGCTTGTGTTGTTGTGCCGTCAAAATCGGTTTGTGTTAAGCGGTAGTAGCTCATGCCTGTGCTTACGTTCTTATCTAAGAAGTCGTAAACTTGGGTTGTGCTAACTGTTCCTGCGCCTTTCACCTGTGCAATGGCTTCAAAATTGATGCCATCCGTAGAGCGTTCTAGCGTGAAGTAGTCATTGTTGATTTCGGCTGCTGTAATCCATTTTAATAGGTTGCCTTCTGTTTTCACCTCACCATTAAAGTCAATTAAGGTGATTGGTAAAGTGCTACAAGTAGCAGGCTGCCCTGTGATATGGGTTGTACATCCGTTTTGGTCTACAATGGTCATGTTGTAAATGGTGTTGTTTGGCATAGGACCAATTTCAAATGGACCGAAACCAACTAAGTCACTATCTCCTTCCTCACCATCGCCACTGCCTTTTGCTGTATGGTTAATCACGGTATAAGGTCCTTCGCCACCTTCAACTAATATCTGTACGCCAAATGTGCCCTTACTATGGTTACACAATATATTAGTGTATACTTCTAAGCCGCAAGGCTCGAAGCCAAAGCTAGGTGGTGTAAAGCCTGATGTTGGCGAAATGTTGACGGTAACAATACCTGGTGTACTTGGTGAAGTGCCGTCAGGGTTTTGCTCAATGGTGATGGTGTATTCTCCATCAGGAACATTATTGAACGTATAGTTTCCATCTTCATCTGTTACGGTTGTGGCTATAATGTTTCCATCTTCATCTGTCAAAACAACGGTGATGAATGGAATACCTACCTCGGTACTATCTTGAACACCGTCACCGTCATCATCCATCCAAATGGTACCGATGATGTCTGTTGTGGTTTCTTCAATGTTGATAACCGCCATATCGTGATCATCTTCATCACCATTCATGCCATCTATCGCATCATCTTCCACATTGCCGTCATTATCTGTATTGTTATCTGCATCCGAATCAATATCCGTTACAATGCTTCCGTTGACATCTTCTGCGCCTGTAATCTCTGCTGTATTGGCAATTGCTCCTGCTGGCACATCTTCATCAAGGATAAAGGTAATGTCTATAGAGTAGCTTTCGCCTGCTGCTATTGGACCTGGTATGGTTGTGGTTACATTGCCATTTAATAACATCCATTCTTTATCGTCTAAGGTCAATCCTGCTGGAACATAGTCTACAATGTTTACATTATAGGCATCAATTGTTCCTTGATTGTAGATGGTAATGGTGTAAACGACCGTACTACCCGGTATTACTGTTGTACTTTGATTGGCTGCCAATGATTTTACAAGGGCTAAGTCAAAGATTTCCTCTGGATTTTCGTCAATGGTGATAATCGCAATATCGTGATCATCCTCATCGCCATTTGTTCCATCAGTTACATCATCTTCAATATCGCCATCATTTTCCATATCATTATCAGAATCAGAATCAATATCTGGTGGTGTGCTGCCATTTACATCATAAGAATCGGTAATTTCACCTGTATTCTTAATTGTACCAGAAGTAACATTCGCATCAAGTATGAAAGTAATATCTACTGAATAACTTTCACCTGCTACTATTGGACCTGGTATTACAGTGCTTGCACTACCATTTGTTACTGTCCAATCTTCATCTGCCAATATCAAGCCTTCTGGAATGTAATCAGTGACCTCAACATCGTAAGCGTCTATATTCCCTTGATTGTAGACGGTAAATGTGTAGGTTACCATGCTGCCCGGCGTAACTGTCAGGTTTTGATTTGCTGCTAATGATTTAACAAGAGCCAAGTCAAAAATCTCCTCTTGAACAGTCACCACTTCTGGATCGTGGTCATCTTCATCGCCATTGGTATTATCCGTAACATCATCTTCGCTGTCGCCGTCATTATCGCTATCATCATCAGGAGTAGAATCTGTATCATCTGGATGGCTACCATCTTCATCTTCTGCGTCTGTGATTTCTGCGAAGTTGGTTAAGTCGCCTTCTGCTACGTTATCACCAATAGTTAAAGTGATGTCTACGCTAGTGCTACCGCCTGCGGCTAAAACACCTGGTATTGTAATACTTGCATTTCCATCTGCTAGAGCTGTCCAATCAGCATCATTGAGTGTCATACCACTTGGGATATAATCAATCACATCAATATTGTAAGCATCAACGTTACCTTGATTGTAGACTGTGATGCTAAATGTTACATCATCGCCAGGAGCTACTACGGAAGCTTGACCTGTTGCTAATTGTTTAACTAATGCTAAGTCAAATACCTCATCATCACTTACAGTCACAACCTCTGGATCGTGGTCATCTTCATCACCATTTGTTCCATCAGTAACATCATCTTCGCTGTCGCCGTCATTATCGCTATCATCATCAGGTGTTGAATCTGTATCTTCTGGATGGTTACCATCTTCATCTTCTGCGTCTGTGATTTCTGCGAAGTTCGTTAAGTCACCTTCTGCTACGTTTTCACCTATGGTTAAGGTAATATCAACTGTTGTACTACCACCTGCTGCAAGGACACCAGGAATAGTAATACTTGCATTTCCATCTGCTAGAGCTGTCCAATCACTGTCGTTGAGTGTCATACCACTTGGGATATAATCAATCACATCAATATTGTAGGCATCAACGTTACCTTGATTGTAAACAGTAATCGTGTAAGTTACCTCATCACCTGGAGCTACTACTGAAGCTTGACCGCTTGCTAGTTGCTTCACTAATGCTAAGTCAAATACCTCATCATCACTTACAGTCACAACCTCTGGATCGTGGTCATCTTCATCACCATTTGTTCCATCAGTAACATCATCTTCGCTGTCACCATCATTGTCACTATCATCATCAGGTGTTGAATCTGTATCTTCTGGATGGTTACCATCTTCATCTTCTGCGTCTGTGATTTCTGCAAAGTTGGTTAAGTCGCCTGCTGATGCACCTGCATTAACTGTTAAGGTAATATC
>JAHDHV010000204.1 GCA_020631155.1 Bacteroidota bacterium
AAAAAAAGCACCTTGTTTATTAAAAAACTTTGCTAATCAATGCGAAAGTTGAGTTATATCTAACTATATACATCAACTTGATTGTAAATGAGAAAGTCTTTTGACTTAGGTTTTAACTGATTAGTAAGGTTTTTTGTTTCAAAAGCTTTGCTATTCAACAATAATAATATTAGACTTGTTCAGCGGGTTTCATATCGGGCTAAAATTGACTCTTTTCTTCCCACTTTATGCCTTTTTTCGGTTACGTAGCTTAGGCTATGCGCCCTCAAAAAGCCTTCAAGTGGTCGAAAATAGTTCAATTTTCCCACCAATCTGCCCCCGCCGAACAAGTCTATTGATTAATATATGACTATTTGAATGAACTATTTTGTCATAGTATTCAAATATAAACTAAGGGATTCCTTTTTGCAAAAAAAAAATACGATTGTGGGAAAATAAATTGGATATTTGGACTTTTAGATTTTTTGCTTTTTGGACTTTAGAAATTAGCATACGAATCAACAAATCAACAAATCACGAATCAACAAATCACGAATCAACAAATCAACGAATCACGAATCAACGAATCAATAAATCAATAAATCAATAAAACACATTAACTCATTCTTTTGCATCTACATGGGTGGGCATATTCACCAAGCCTTTATAAAAGTACGCCAGAAAAGCAGCAGCAACTAGGCAGCAAATGGCAAATATAAAGAAGGCAATGCCTATGTATTCTACAAAAAAGGCTAGGGAAAATAGCACAATAAAAAATAACCTCATGACTACATTGATGACAGTAAAAACGCTTTGTGTACGCCCAATGACCTGATTCGGAATGTGGTTGAAAAGATAGGTAACGCGCATAATACGATCGCCTGCATTGGCTAAACCTAGAAAGAAGGAGGCAGTGTAAAAGCCTGTAATGGTGCGATTATTTGTGAGAAAGAAAAAGGTAGATGCACTCACCAAAGTCATCACTATAGTTCCCATAACAGTCGTTGTCCGTTTGAACAAAGTACTGATGAAAATGCCTGCCCCAACTGCTCCTAATGCAAACCATAGTTCTCCTATTGCAAACACATGTGCCTCGCCATTAAGGTGATTTTTAACAAAATTAGGGAATAAACAAAAGTTGATAACCATTGTAGTTACAAAAATGAAATAGGCTGCATTGCCAAATACAAAAATAAGTGGGTGTTTTTTAAGATATTGAATACCAATATTAAAACGTTGGATTAGTGAAGCACCTGTTTCTTTATAGCGTTTGGAAATGGCAGTGTAGCGAATGGGTATAATGATTAAAAAACAGGCAATATAAGTCAAGCCATCTAATAGAAATACTTTTTGTAAACTCCAAGCTTCGATGTGGAAAGGTTGGTTGAAGGAAGTGCCCAACAATTGTACTTCACCACTACTGACACCTGACAATAGTAGCGCGCCTATTGCTCCTGATAGCATAGTAGTGAGTTGACCTTGAATTTCGAGGTAGGAGGTGATGCGGCTGTAATGCTTTTGGTCAGTGATTTCTTGGGCAAAAGCATAAAGCGCAGGATAGTGTATGTTGAAAATAAAAAAGGTAATGGCAAAACAGAGGGCAGCAAGTGGGGTTGGAATTCCACCTAAATAAAAACCTATGGCACTGACAGATAATAAAACCAAAGCTCCAGCCATATTTTCAGCTAAAAAAATGTGTTTTCGATTGTAACGGTCAACAAGGGTGCCTGCATATAAGCCCCAGAATAGAGAAATGAAGGTGATGGCTGCATAAATATTGCCCCATAAAGTTGGATTTTGCAAAATGTCTACAAAATACCAAGAGACAGCAATCAGGCTGATGCCTTGTGCGAATCCTGAAATGGAATTGGCGATGAATAGGCGAATGATAGCGGATAAATTCCTCAAAATGACCGTTTTTTTGTGATAAATAAGCCCACAAAGTAGCGAAAATTCACGAATTTTCGCCCGTTAGTTCATGAATTTTAGCCCTATAATCCACGAATTTTAGCCCATTAATTCATAGATTTTCGCAAAAAAAAGTGCACATTAGACAGGGAAAAGCAAAGCTATTTACCTATCTAATGCACACTGAAAGAGGCAGTTGTATGAAGTGGATGGTGGGGAGGATAAGCCAAAAGACGCAATCAAGACAGCCTCTTAGTCATTCAATAATGCAGTATAAACCTAGATCATTGTATCACTATTTTTTGTTGAACCTGTTGTTGATTGGTGCTTAACCGACAGTAGTAGATGCCTTTAGGTAACTCACCAGTACTTAGACCAATGTGTTGTGTTCCTTGGTTCTGGTGTTGGGCGACAAGGCTTCTGATAAGGCGGCCGTTGAGATCGTAGAGTTGAAGATATACGTGTTCGGCTTTGGGTAATTGATAACTAATATTGATGTAATTGCTGCTAGGATTAGGGGACGCAGATAGTTGCAAAAGGGGGAGGGTTGTTTCTTGAACAGTTGTAATGTTGCTTACATCTTGCATCGACAGGACAAACAAGCCGCCTTCTTTAGTATTTTCATTGGAGGTTGTCAGCCATAAATTTCCGTCCTCATCAAATATCATATAACGAATATCATCAACAATCAGTTGGCTATTAGATACATTAATATAAATACAATCGTTTTTTTCTAGGGAGCGAATGTAGACAAAGCCCTTGCCCTGTTGTGTGCCTAAAGAGCCGCTGCCCAACCACAAACCGCCTTTTGTATCAAGAGCTAAATGTTGTACATCATTGGTTGACAAACAAGAATTATTTGTAACAATAGTTTGCCAAGTGCCATCAGTTTTTAGTATTTGCAAGCCATCTAGTGTTTTAAACAACACATTATCCTGTTCGTCTACTAAGGTTCCATAAATAATGGTTGATGGATTTTTCAGATAAGTTGTCCAAACACCGCTATTATCCAATGCACTCACACCATTAATGGTTGTTATCCATTTCACATCGTTTTTGTCCACATAAAGAGAGGTAACCATATTGCTGACTAAGGCAGAATTGTTAGAGGTATGCGTAATCCATTCTTCATCAGCGGTTAGTTGAAACAAGCCATCCCAAAGCGTACCTATCCATGTATTACCTTGTTGATCAACGGCTAAGGTAGTCGCTGTGGCTGTTGGCAATGGCCCGACATAGCTTTTCCAGTCGCCATCATTATTTAAAACCAATAGTTCGCTTTTGAATAATACATAAATGTTGCCAGTAGTATGGTCTAAGGCAATATCTGTGACCTTGTTGGAAGGAAAAGGAGCATTTTGAGTATTGTAAAAAGTCCATGTTTCGTTGTCAGCATGTAAAACAGCTAATCCATCTTCTTTAGTCACAATCCATTTGTTTTGTTGGGCATCTATTGCTACCATTTTCAGTAAATTGGTAGGTAGGGGCGAATTATCGGTATCGTACACCTTTCCTAATGTTTCAAACTGAGCAAAAGCAGTGGAGATAATACAACTTAGCATACATAAAACAATCAATATTTTTTTCATAATATTATAAGTTAGGGGTTTAAGTACCTAGACACAAGACATAAAATTTTATATAATTAACTCAATATTAGGAGTTTACAACAAGTCCAAATGTCGTTTAATTTTGTCCAACTACTTATAAAAAAATTCTAAGTTGTTTTTGGTTTAATAATTTTTAAAAAGTACTCTCCTTAACAAAGTTTTATTTTAAAACATTTAAGCAAAAGAAAGCTTTATTTACTTGCTAATATTATTTTTAAAAAGTAGACTTGTTCGGCGAGTTTCATATCGGGCTAAAATTGGCTCTTTTCTTCCCACTTTATGTCTTTTTTCAGTTACGTAGCTTAGGCTATGCGCCCTCAAAAAGCCTTCAAGTGGTTGAAAATAGCTCAATTTTCCCACCAATCTGCCCTCGCCGAACAAGTCTAATAAAAAAACGATCTTTAAAAAGAAAACATTTTTCTTTAGAAGAATTTAACAATCATTTAAAAAGAAATTTTTTCTTTCAAGGATAGTACTTTTTTTTAAACAAGCAAGTTTTTTTTCTAAGAAACGATATTTATTTGTATAAAACAGCAATATCGTTCATCTAAAAAACAAAAACGGACATTTAAAAAAAAGAGTTGCCCATCGGAAGGTATTTTTTATTTAATTTTAGGTACTTGTTCCATAAAATGCGCTCGGTAGCCTTTACTAATTGGCAGGGTGGTAGACAAACCTTTTAAGGTAACTTCATGATTGGTAAAGGTCAGAATGTATTTGATATTGACCATATAGGAGCGATGGATGCGTACTAATGGGGTCCCCTCTTTTAGTTGATTGGCAAATTCGGTGAGATTCATGGTAGGTTTGTAAATGCCTTTTCCCTTCACATGAATTTTAACATAGCTTCCATCGGCTTCTACAAAAAGAATATCAGCTAGATAAACTTTATGGTGTTGTTTTTCATGTTTTACAAAAATAAAATCACTGCTTCTTTGTCCATAAAAACTATTGAGTGCCAGCTTAATTTGTATTTGTAAATCTGCATCTCGATAGGGCTTGATGATGTATGCTTGTGGTTTTGTTTTTTTCACTAATTCAATGGTTTCTTCATCTGTTAATGCAGTGATGTAGATAAACGGAATCGGATCACCGCTATTCATAATGGCTTCGGCAAGTTGTATGCCACTGCGAGGTTCTTTTTTGAGGTTAATGTCAATCAATACTAAATTAGGTGGGGTTTGCTGAATACTTTCTAAAGCTGCCTGTTTTGTTGCAGCAATTGTAGTAACTTCATAGCCAAAATCTTCTACTGCTTCCTTTAAATCTTCGGCTACCAATCTTCGGTCTTCAACGATAAGAATTTTTTCCATTTTATATTTAATTTAGTGGCTGTTTAATAGGCTCAATACAAACAAAAGTATTGATTTTTTAGTTTGAAAAATATTTTTTTAATGGTTTTTTATTGTGGCACAAAACTAATGTGATAACAAGCCCCTTGCTCATTATTAACAGTAATTTTTCCTTTATACAAATCACTGACTAAGGTATGAATGATTTTAAAACCTAATGAGTTCTTATTTTTTAACTCGGTATCATCAGGTAGCCCTTGTCCATTGTCTTTAATGATTAACAAAACGGTGTTATTGTCCTGTTTTTGTAGGCTGGTATACAGTTTGGGGGCAGGATGCTTGGGAAATGCATATTTAAAACTATTGGTCACTATCTCACTGATAATCAAGCCAATAGTTGTAATATCTTCAATGTTGATATTGAGGGACATATCATTTAGTTGGTAAGTTGTTTTTACTTTCGGCTGGTCGGGAATGGTGTATACTTTTTGCAAATTAGTAATTAAATTTTGAATGTACTGCCCTATGTTAATATTTGTTCCCAGTGCTTTATAATTGTATAATTGTTGATGCACAATACCCATATTGTAAATTTGCTCTTTGGTGCTTTGTAGTGCTTGTTTCACATCTTCATTTTTACTGCGTCTTTGGCGTTTTTTTAATACATAAATCATGTGCTGTAAGGCATTTCCATAGCGATGGTTGATTTCTTTCAGCAACCATTTTAGCGTTTTTTTCCGCTTTTGCGCCACCAAAAATAGTTGTAAAGTAACTAAGCCAAATATTAAAAAAATTGCCGTTGCAATACCTAGTATGACATCCACAATTTGAGATGTTTTTAGGTGGGAATAGGTGTTGTCTAGTTCAGTATGTATGTGGTCCAATTCCGCACAGGTATTATCTAGGTCTGTATAGGTATCGTGCAGCTCGGAATAGGTATTGTCCAGTTCAAGGTGGGTGTAGTTGAGTTCTTCTGCGGAGTTTTTTTGAATACTATCAATGGAGACTTCGAGCGAATCTTGTTGTTGTTTTAGTTTATTTTTTTTCCTTTCCAGTATTTCCTTTTTTTCTTGTAAGGAAATATTAACATCATTTAAAACCGATTTTTTGTTGTGTAAGCTTTGATTAACTGCAATTAAGTTGGCTTTTTTATTGGCTAAAGACTGATTTGTTTGAATAAGGCTTTGTTTTTCAGTGCTTAATACTTCGTTAAAATTACTTAAATCTGTATTTTGGTCAATTAAATACTCATTAGAAAGATTCAGTTTTTGGTTGTCTATAATTAAATATTCATTGTTGAGGTTCAGGGTATCATTGAGCCTATTTAGTTGTAAATTATTGTTATTTAATTGTCTATTTTCACCAACTAGTGTGTGATTCTCATTATCCAATTGCGTATTTTGTTCACTCAGATTGATATTTTTTTTCGAGAGAAGCGTATTTTTAGCGGCTAATGTCTGATTATTAGTTGTTAACTGTTTCTTTTGTTGAGTAAGCGTTTGGTTGTCTTTGTTAAGTGTTTGATTTTTGGTGTTAAGTAATTGGTTTTGGGTGTTAAGTGATTGGTTTTGGGTGTTAAGTGATTGGTTTTGGGTGTTAAGTATTTGATTTTGGGTGATTAATTGATTGTTGTTATTGTTGAGTTGTGTATTTTGGCGAATTAATGCGCGATTATTTTGTAGCAATCTTCTATTGTCTACACTTAATATTTGGTTCTGTTGTTGAAACTGTGTGTTTTTAGCGGCTAAAGTCCTATTTTTTTGGGCAAGCGTTCCATTTTCATCAACTAATTCATTGTTTTCCTGATTCAATTGCTCATTATCCGTATTCAACTGCTCATTTTCATTCCATAATTGTTGGTTATTGAGCGTCAATTGCTGGTTAATGTTTTTTAGAGAATCATTCACATTTAGGATAGCATAATAATTCAATAGCCCTTTTTTAAAATTTAAGCCATTTTTATTGTAAGTATATATTTTTAAATTTTCTATTTTTGATTTAAAATCAGTTATTTTATTAAAATCTCCTGTTTCAATAATCGTATTCATTTCTTCCAAATGAGCAATTAATTCTTCATAAGGCTTTAAATATTTTTCCATATAACTATACATCGTCTCCATTGCCATTCGTGCCTTGCCTTTTCTGCTTTGAATATTCCTCCCATACTTTGCTAGTAACTGCTGAATTCCTTTTTGTAGTGTTTTTAAAATTTGCCGTTCCTTTTTTTTAATAATGCTATTATTTTTTTTTATTTTTTGTGAAAAATCATGGTATAAATTTCTGTAAATACCAATTCTAGCTTCATTTATATCTTTATAATAAGTTGATTTTAAAGCATTTAACTTATATTCTATATCCTTCTGTTCGTGAATGTATTTTTTTAGGGTATCTACATCATTTTTAATTTGAGCATCATCAATCGTGTCTTTTTTGGCTTCTAACCAAAATAGGTGATCAATCATTTTTTTGTTGATCTGCACGCCACTAGCACTATGCTCTAGGGCTTGTTCCAGTTGCTGGGCTATGTAGTCATCATTTTCTTTGCTGTGTAAATAGGTATGATAGATGTACCATGTTTGCTTTTGAATAGAGTCTTGTGACTGTGTATTGTACAAATTTGCCAATTTTCTAGCCAAAACAGTATCACTTTTTGTTACTCGTAGTGTTTTATACACCTCATAGGTATCTACTAATTTCGCTTGTAAATAATCAATATCGTATTGTGGTTCGGGCTGTTTAATTTTTGCTAAAAGGCGATTAATTTTAGTCGTATCTTCCTCTATCATTTCCGCCAAAACTGTTGTTGTTTGTGAGCAAATATTTTCAAAAGAATATAGGACAAATAATAAGCAAAATAGGAAAGAAAGTAGTCGCTTCATAGTAGGTTACCGAATTATTGAATAAAAAAGCTACTTATTCTAAAATACAAGAAATTGCCTAGAATAACAAATTTTTCACCATCTTTTAAACTAAAAAATGCTTTTCACAAAAAAAGAAACATCATTTAAAAATAAAAAAGCCCATTTCCTTTAATTAGTAAAAAGAAAATGGGCTGTTTTTTTTAGATGTTGAGATATAAGACACAAGATTTAAGACTTGATTTTGGATATACTATTGTAGATATTGGAGTGTGATTACTGCTTATCAAATCATATGAATCATACCAAAATCTTGCGCCTCTGCTACGAACCACAACTATCGCAATTCGGATCATCCAAGCTACAGGCGTTGCCGTTTTTGACTTTTTGTAGGTCGGCATCGGTAACGGTTACTGCTTGGGTTTGGGTTTTGCTAGTGTTGGAGTTGAAAAAGCTAGAAGACTGTTGATAAATAGGTTGATGTTGTTTTTTGGGTAGTTTCGTCATATCTACCGTAAATTTGATAGGGTCGGCGGCGGGGCGAGTGCGAAGGTAGTACA
Organism: Bacteroidota bacterium; assembly: GCA_020631155.1. Lineage (GTDB taxonomy): Bacteria > Bacteroidota > Bacteroidia > Chitinophagales > UBA2359 > JAHDHV01. The sequence continues at coordinate 8,208 of JAHDHV010000204.1, forward strand.
TGCCTGTTTTCAATCCTTTTTGCCATGCGTAAAAATGCATGGAAGACAGTTTTTTGTAGTTGGCATCTTGCATAAAGACGTTTAGACTTTGGCTTTGGCAAATAAACGCGCCTCTATCCGCAGCCATATCTAAAATGACTTTTTGCTTTAATTCCCAAGCTGTTTTGTACAAGTCTTTGAGCTCTTGAGATACGCCCTCAAATGCTTGTATAGAACCATTGTTGGCAATCAAAGCATTTTTCATATCCTGATTCCACATGCCCAATTTGATCAGGTCTTTGAGCAGGTGTTTGTTGATAACGATAAATTCACCACTAAGGGTTCTACGAGTATAAATATTGGCAGTATAAGGTTCAAAACACTCGTTATTGCCCAAAATTTGCGAGGTCGAAGCGGTCGGCATAGGGGCAAGCAAAAGGCTATTGCGGATACCATGCTTCTGAATATTGGCTTTTAAGGTATACCAATCCCACCGCAAACTAGGTTCTACTCCCCACATATCGAACTGTAAAACGCCCTGACTAGCAGGCGAACCAGGGTAAGTTTGATAGTGTCCTTCTTCTTTGGCAATGGCACAGGAAGCGGTCAACGCACCAAAATAGATGGTTTCAAAAATTTCTTTATTCAATTGTCGGGCTGCTTCGCTATCAAATGGTAAACGCATCAAAATAAAGGCATCCGCCAAGCCCTGTACGCCAATACCAATCGGGCGATGTCGCATATTGGAGTTGCGCGCCTCTTGAACAGGGTAATAATTGATGTCAATAACTTTGTTTAGATTGTGAGTAACAATTTTGGTGATTTCAAAGAGTTTTTCGTGATTAAAATTGCCATTTTCCACAAATTTAGATAGGTTGATGCTCGCCAAATTACAAACCGCAATTTCGTCTTTCGCAGTGTATTCTATGATTTCTGTACAAAGATTGCTAGAGCGTATCGTCCCCAAATTTTTCTGATTAGACTTGCTATTTGCCGCATCTTTATACAACATATAGGGCGTTCCCGTTTCGATTTGGGAGTCTAAAATGGCAAACCACAATTCTTGTGCTTTTACCACCTTTTTAGCCTTCCCCTCACGTTCATACTGATCGTATAATTGCTCAAATTCTGCACCATAACAGTCGAACAAATTCTTCGCTTCATTGGGGCAAAATAGTGACCAATTTTCATTGGCTTTCACTCGTTTCATAAACAAATCGGGAATCCACATGGCATAAAATAGGTCACGCGCACGCATTTCTTCTTTGCCATGATTTTTTTTCAAATCCAAAAATTCCAAAATATCGGGATGCCAAGGCTCAAGGTAAATGGCAAATGCTCCCTTTCGCCGTCCACCGCCTTGATCCACATAGCGAGCCGTAGCGTTGAACACTTGCAGCATCGGTACCAATCCATTGGATTCGCCATTTGTGCCTTTGATGTAGCTGCCTTTTGCCCGTATGTTGTGTACACTCAGCCCAATACCGCCTGCCGATTGCGAAATTTTGGCACATTGTGAAAGGGTATTGTAAATGCCTTCAATGCTGTCATCCTGCATTTGCAATAAAAAACAACTGCTCAACTGTGGTTTGGGAGTGCCTGCATTAAACAGGGTCGGCGTAGCATGGATAAACCATTTTTGCGACATCAAATGGTAGGTCTCAATGGCTTTATCAATGTCATTGTGGTGGATACCGATGGCAACGCGCATAAACATCTGCTGCGGACGTTCCGATATTTTGCCATTTCTTTTGAGCAAATAAGAGCGTTCTAAGGTTTTGAAACCAAAAAAATCAAATTCGTAATCTCTTTGGTAATCAACGGCTGCATCGAGTCGTTCTTTATGGGTTTGCACGATATTGTAAATATCTTCGGCGATAAGTGCTGCCTTGCCCGTTTTGGGGTCTACGTAGTGGTAGAGGTCAGCGATATTTTCGGAAAAAGAGTTATTCGTATTTTTGTGTAGGTTGGAAACGGCAATACGGGCTGCTAAAATCCCATAGTCGGGGTGCGTAGTCGCCATTGTTGCCGCTGTTTCGGCCGCTAGATTGTCGAGTTCCGTAGTTGTTACCCCATCGTAAATACCCTGAATCACCTTTTTAGCGATTTCAACGGGTTCTACATAGTTGAGGTCTAAGCCATTACAGAGCCGCACAATTCGGGCGGTTATTTTATCGAATTTTACGTCTTCTCGTCTTCCGTCTCTTTT
>JAHDHV010000205.1 GCA_020631155.1 Bacteroidota bacterium
GATATTTAGACTTTTGGATATTTGGATATTTAGACTTTTGGATATTTGGATATTTGGATATTTGGATATCTACATCAGCCTAGTAACAAAAAGTTGATACCGATTTTTGTTACTGGGCTTTTTTATGTTGTAAAAATACTATGCAATTCTTTTAAACCTGATTTTAGCTTATCTTTGTAAAACGAAAAAACATTTTCACAAAAAAAAAAATCATTCTCCTTTTACATAAAAAAATAAAGAAAGCATAAAATGGCTAAAAGTAGAAATAGAAAAAAACGAAAACGAAGAAACCCAAATAATCGCTCTTCTCAAAACAAACATTCTGCTCCTAAGATAGAAAAATTAGATTTGGACGACTTTTTGGCAAGCGGTGCTAGACTTTACGATGAGGAAGGTAATGATGTAACAGAATTTATCTTGAACTCTGCTCAACTAGACCTGCCCCAAGAAAAAGCAAGGATATTTAACTGGTGTGGCTTGAAAGTGACTAGAGACATTATACCTGCAGATGCAACACCAATGCCAGAGGATATAAATATTGGCGAATATCAGAATTTACTAAGAAATGCGGTAAAGTCTCCTCATAAATACATTCCGAAGTTGGAAGCCTATGTTGATGAATATCCTGATTACCCTGTCTTACAAAACCATTTATTGGGTATTTATGCCAACACACAATACTATTCCCAACAAGAATTAATCACATTCGCTGAATCCGCTTTTTACCTTGAACCAGACTATATATTTAATCGCAGTATCTATGCCCAACTTCTTAGCCAAAATGGAGAATATGACAAGTTTTTAGAAATAATGGGAGATGATTTAGATATAACATATGTGTATGAGCCAAAAAGAGGATATTACTTAATAGGAGAAGTAACAGGTTACTACACTACAGTTGTTTTATACCTTTTGAATAGATTGGAATTAGATGAAGCAGCCAATTTAATAAAGGATTTACTGTTACTAGATCCAAATAATAAACAGATTAAAGATTTGCAGATGCGCTTAGAAAAAGTTAGATATTCAGCTACAAAATTTACAGAAATGCTCAACGAAAAAGAGCAATTGGATCAATATGATGATACTTATCGAATGCATAAAGCTCTGGAGGATCAAGAAGAATATGAGGATGATGAGGAATATGATGAGGATGATGAGGAATACGATGAGGACGATGAGGATGAGTTAATTTACCTGAAACGAGTAGATAGGGACTACGAAGAAGTCTTTCAATACAATGGTTTAACTATAAGTAGTTTAAATACCTATACTTTATACTATGATGAATATGTAAATGGAATTTCTGACATTGATTCTATTTACATCTTTGATATTTTAGATAACTCTCCTGGTAATGTAGCTACAAAGAAGCAAATCCCCAAGTTAGAACAGATTGTGGAGCGTTATCCAGAAAATCCAATGGTAAATATGATGTTGTTACAAGCCTATTTATCACACAATCAAAAAGAAGATTTTAAACATTTAAATGAATTAAACTTTAAATTAAATGGTAGTTTTGATGTACAAACCCACTGTCATTACACCGATATGTTATTGCAAGAAGGAAAGCTTGAAGAATTTGAAAAATTAATGGATGCCCCTAAGTTTGACCTCCAAAAGTTGTTTCCTGATAAAGAAATCTTTTCTCAACAAGAAGTACAGTCATTTTATAATATTGTCTTATCTTATCATCTTTCAAAAAAAGATTTCAAAAATTTAGTAACATATTCTAACCATATTGTAAAAATAAATCCTCACTCACAATCAGCAATAGAAGCCCAAAGGCTAGTTGAAATTACACAAATAAGCTGGAAAGGCTGCATCATTCCAATTGTCCTTTTCTTAGCGTTTGCTGGGCTTATTATCTATGGTATTGTTAGCTTGATAAGATGGATTTTTTAGTTGTGGGGGTTTATGGTTGTGAGTTTGTGGGTTTATGGTTGTGAGTTTGTGGGTTTATGGTTGTGAGTTTGTGGGTGTGGGTTTGCGGTTGTGGGTTTGCGGTTGTGAGTTTGCGGTTGTGGGTTTGCGGTTGTGGGTTTGTGGTTGTGGGTTTGTGGTTGTGGGTTTGTAGTTGTGGGTTTGCGGTTGTGAGTTTGTGGTTGTGGGTTTGCGGTTGTGGGTTTGTAGTTGTGGGTTTGCGGTTGTGGGTTTGTGGTTGTGGGTTTGTGGTTGTGAGTTTGCGGTTGTGGGTTTGCGGTTGTGAGTTTGTGGTTGTGGGTTTGTGGGTTTGTAGTTGTGGGTTTGCGGTTGTGGGTTTGTGGTTGTGGGTTTGTGGTTTGAAACTGTAATAACTTTTATGGTCAAAAAGCCAAAAGTCTAAATATCTAAAAAGCCAAAAAGCCAAAAAGCTATCAAAGGAAACCTTTTTGAAAAACCTACGTTTTGTTGAATGAGTACCTAATTTTTCCCCTCAACTAAAAAAATACGCTTAGAAGCCATGATTAAAAATGTGACCATTCATTTAACAATCATTTGCTGCTTACTACTTTTTCTAAGTAAATGTTCTACAAAAAAATTGTCTCAATCTAACTTCCAAAAACCTGTTAACCTATCCAAAGCTTATCAGTCTATTGACATTCAAAATGTAGATGAAGCCCTCCTTATTCACCTGATTCATCAAAAAGTAAATGAACTAAGAGGCAAAAAAAAGCTGTGGGAACTAAAGTTGGATCCATTTTTGACACTAGCAGCACAAGACCATAATAATTATATTGCAAAAATCCAGAATTTACAACATGAGCAAGATTCTCGAAAAAAAAGGTCTGTTTTGGATAGAGTGCGAATGGTTCGAGGTCAACATCATTTATTGGGTGAAAACCTACAATTTTTGGGATTTACCATCCTAAGTAAAGATGAAAAACTAGAGGTTTTACCCCCTACTTATGAGGCTGCTGCGGAAGAAATTGTGGACAATTGGATTGATTCCGCAACACACTATGACAACCTGATTCACAAGGAGTTCGACTACTTTGGCACAGCAATACTTTACCATCCAAAGCAAAAAGGAATCTATATCACACAGGTTTACGGAGCCCTCTAAAAGTCATGGTCTTGTAACAACAATTTAATTAAACTTTTATCTTATCTAAACGAACTTACTATGCAATAATTTATACAGTAATTTGGTTAAGTTATTTTATGTAATTATATTTGCCCTGATTTTTAAACTAACCTTTAAACGTCTGTATTTTGAAGTATTTAAAAATTATTGTATTGGTAAGTAGTCTATGGATCAGCTTACAGGCCTCTACTATGGCTGCTACCAAAGTCATGAAACAAAGAGTAAGTAGTGCCATTGTTGGCAACGAATTAGTGACTGCTTGTTATGATTTTGTGAAAAATATTAGAGCTATTCAACAAGTAAAAAAAGAATATGGTATTGAAGCAGCAGGCTATACAGTAGCCAAAGAATTGATACAAACTGAAGTTGGATTAAGTGATATTTTAAATAGCTTTGATCTTCCTCACCAAACTGTTCACAAGGCAATCGCACAAACTGAACACCTGTTTGATACCGATCAACTTATTGATAATCAATCATATGTTACCTTAACTAATAGCAGTAACGACCTCCACTACCTTATTTATGAAACCAGCCCAACGAGTTACGTAACCCTAGATTTCACCAGTGATAAAGTTCATGTAGACATTAAGGAGCAGGAAAAAAAGGTAGTCACCAAAACCTATGTGGCAACAGGTATCATCTACACTTCCCTGTACCGTACTATTAGCAATAAAAATCTGAATCCGAAACTGGCTAATCATCTTGAAGAAATTTTTGATTGGAGCGTTGATTTCTTTAAAATTCAAAAGGGAGACCGCTTTAAAATTCTCTATGATCAAGAAACAGTGAATGGCCGTCCTTTAGGTGGCATTAAGCGGATAAAAGCAGCTTATTTCAGGCATAAAGGTAAAGAACACTATGCTTTTGCTTTTAAAAATGGCAAGAAAACCGAGTTTTACGATGAGAATGGCCGCTCCATGCAAAAAGGATTTCTGAAAGCTCCCCTCAAATACAGCCGCATTAGCTCAGGATTTAGCAAACGCCGCTATCACCCTGTTCTTAAACGCTACAAATCGCATTTAGGCATTGACTATGCTGCCCCCAGAGGTACGCCTATCCGAGCCGTTGGCGATGGTTTATTAGAGGAGGTAGGCTATACGCGTGGCAATGGTCGCTATGTAAAAATCAAACATAATAAAACCTATAGCACCCAATATTTGCATATGTCCAAATTTGCCAGAGGCATCAAAAGAGGACGCAGTGTAAGACAGGGCAATATCATTGGTTATGTAGGTAGTACAGGCTATGCAACTGGCCCTCACCTTTGTTACCGCTTCTGGAAAAATGGCAAGCAAGTAGACCCATACAAAGAGCGCGGTGCTTTTACCTCTAAAATGCCGAAAAAACTCCGCAAAAAGTTTCAGTTCCGCAAAAATAAGCTGAAGAAAATATTGGACAAATTGGTATATTGATGTCGTGATTCGTGGATTCGTAGATCAGTGATTCGTGGATCAGTAGATTCGTGGCTCAGTGATTCGTGGATCGGTGATTCGTGGATCAAGTGATTAAAAAAAACAATTCGTAATTCGTAATTAAAAACGATTCGTAATTAAAAAATTATTTTCTAAAGGAGAAACCTGTTAGTACTTCGGCTTTATATTGCATGGTATCTGCAAAGTCTTTATCATATAATAATTCTGTAACAATGGATACTTTGATAACTTTTGATAATTGAACGGAAAATTCATTTCGGACTTCTAAATCAAACGAGCCGTAGGTGGCAAAAGCATAAACATTAGATTGAAATTTAATTTTTTCATCTTTATAATAAAATACATCTACACGCAATGAAATGCCATGCTCAGAAATGGCTTTTTCTCCTTTTCCCACACCAAATGCAGATTTTCTTTCTGCATATAAACGCTGATCCAATACATAAGTGCTTTTCAACTCATACAATCCTAGGTCAATATTGTAGCTATCTCCGCTAAAGGACATGCCTAATGCAAAAAAGGAATATCCAGGAGCCATAAAGGTAGAGGTAAGCGATTTGTCGCCTGTACTGCTAAAATAATAACTATCTAAATATTGGGTGCGAACAGAGGTAAACAAAAATGGTTTGATGTAAGGAGCTACATACCAATCTATGTGATTTTTGATTTCTACTCGGTCTAGGTTTTTAAAGAAATACTTGCCAATATCGTGTCGATAACCGAGCATGGTATTGAAAGTTGTCATAATTCGGTAGGGGTCTTTACGGTGAGTACGCCGTAAGCGATAACGCCCGTTAATGGTATAATGCATATCATTAGACCCATCCCAGGTACTTGCAGCAAATAAACCTACCGATGCAAAGGCATTCATGTTTATTTTTTTGAAGTTTTTATTTTTTTGTTTTTTAGGCACTTCAATACCGGGTACTAATAAATAAGTGCCGCCTGTTAAGCGATTTCCTGCGAGTGTGCTTATATTGGAATTTTTAATTTCTTGTACGCTAGTTTGATATTTACCAGCAATAGCGTGTAGCTGTTCCCCTACTTTTACCTTATGTAAGAAAAATCTACCCACTTTTTGCGCCCCTTTTTCCGCTTGAATAGGAATTTTTAAATCTGTTCCCTCCTCTAAATAGTTACCCTGTAATCCGTTTAACTGTTTGATTTTTGCCATAGATACACCATAGTAACTGGCTATTTTAGGCAATTGCTCTTTAGGATTAATGGCATGTACCCAAGCAGTTTTGCCACTTAAAGTATCTATTTGCTGTGCGTTTAATTTGGTAAGATGGAAGAAAAATAAAAAGCTTGTTATCAACAAGCAGTGTACATAGCATTTCATTGTTTATCCTCATTTTAAAATCAAAAAACATTGATCTTACATACATCAAAAAGATATGTTTCATTTTTTTCCTAAAACTGCTTTTAGACTTTTAGACTTTTAGACTTTTAGACTTTTAGAAAATAGCCTGAAAATGGTGAATCTACAAATCATAAGTCAGCTAACTTTAGTGATTATCTTGATTTTGTTTAAAAGCTATAGGATTTAAAACATACCATTAAAAAAATAATTAAATAAAAATCAGTAGCGTAAGCAGTATTAAATAAAGCGTGAAGTATGGTAAAACATTTTTAAAATTGATAATAGAAATTAAGTAGTTGATTAGTGGAAGCAATTTGAGAATTGCCCCTTCAAAAACATTTTTCATTTAAAAATAAAAACAGCAATAATTAAATTTCATTTTTATTTTATAAAAAAGGAAGTGTTTATACCTAAAATTATTTGAGTTATTAAATAATTTGTTGAAACACAATATTTTGCATCTATACAAATTAATTGATAATCAACTAATTACTAAAACTCAAAGTTACAGTTCTATACTGTCTTTGGTATAGTCAAAAAAAGGAGTAGTTAGTTAAAAAAAAGAGTAGTTTGTCAAAAAAAAGAGTAGTTTGTCAAAAAAAAGAAGTAGTTAAGTAGCTAGACAAAATTAAACGACATTTGGTTTTTCATAAATCATTAATAGTAAGTTAAATCTCAAGTCTTATGTCTTATGTCTTATGTCTAGGTACTTAGTTAATAAAGAATGGGTTCATTTTGAATTTCATCAATAATACTTAATAGCAAAATCTAAGCCAGCATTTGTAGTAAAAAAAATAGTAGTAAAAAGTGTGTAGTTAAAAGACATTTAAATCTGACATAAAAATTTGATAATAAATCTCATATCTCCCGTCTCATATCCTATGTCTCTTATATAGTAGTAAAACTTTAAAATAGCCTAAAAAAAATCAGTAGTAGGTGTTAGCAATGGGTTCGAGAGGTTTCAATCACTATAAAATCATCAAAAAATACTTATCTGTAATCAATAAGCGTACAAAGTACTCAGGTTCAAAGTAGTAGTATTGTATGTAATAACGTTTTTCTCAGCCAAAAAATAAAAAATGTAGTTGTCGTTCAGTAGTAAATCAACAGGTTATTAGCCCAAAAATGAGTGTTATGTTTGCTTATCCTTTAGATAAGCTTGAGGGTTTATAGTTCATTAAACAAAAAGAGAAGTAAAAAATATAAGGGTGTTAAAAGATGGCTGGTAAACAAGTTACCAGCCAATGGTTATTCTTGATTAAGATTTAAAATTATTTTTAGTTTCTATTGTCTTTCTAATGTTTGCAAAGATTCTTTTTGAATTGCTTCAATTTTAACCGCATCCAATGTTACTGTTTTAATGCTCAATGTTTTAGCTGAAACTGTTAAGTATCCTGTACCTGTATATTCACCGTCAACATAAGATTGGTTAACTTCTGTTAAAGCTTCATTCAATTGTGCTGCCGTAAATTCTGATTCTTCACCGCCCAACACTTTGTTTGCTTCTGCCAATACTTCTTTCACCAACATACCTTCAAAAGTACCTACGGCTACTTCCATGTTTGCCAAGTTCAAGTCAGATGCAGCATAATCTTTAATTGCTGCGTCAAAAGCCAAAGAAATTGTTGTTGCAATGGCTTGTGCTGCTAAAGTATTTCTAACTTCTGCTTTTAATGGGTCAATATAAGCACCATCCAAAGCTGTAGATTTGCCGCTTGCAGGTAGATATTTGGTAATCGCTTCTGCGCTTGTGAATGTCAAAGTATTTTGTCCAGAACCAATTACTAAACCTGCTGAAAATACTTGGTCAAAATGTGCATGTAGATAAGCACCTGGGTTGTCGCCTGATGGAGTAGCACCCCAGCCACCAATTGTTTGTGTGCGGAAAGCTTCATCGTTTTCACCATCACTGTATTGTGCAAAAGAAGAGGATAAGGTAAATGTTACTAGAAAACAAACTAATAATAATTGCTTCATTGTTAATGCTTTTTAATAATAATTAAAGTTTAAGAAAAATAATTTACAATTGGCAATACAATAAAAAAATAAGGTTTGAGAAAATAATTGGATTGATTCTTTAAACTGTCAATCAGCAGTTTTTTAATTGGTTATTTATTGTGAATTAAGGTTTAGTTTCTATTGTCTTTCTAATGTTTGCAAAGATTCTTTTTGAATTGCTTCAATTTTAACCGCATCCAATGTTACTGTTTTAATGCTCAATGTTTTAGCTGAAACTGTTAAGTATCCTGTACCTGTATATTCACCGTCAACATAAGATTGGTTAACTTCTGTTAAAGCTTCATTCAATTGTGCTGCCGTAAATTCTGATTCTTCACCGCCCAACACTTTGTTTGCTTCTGCCAATACTTCTTTCACCAACATACCTTCAAAAGTACCTACGGCTACTTCCATGTTTGCCAAGTTCAAGTCAGATGCAGCATAATCTTTAATTGCTGCGTCAAAAGCCAAAGAAATTGTTGTTGCAATGGCTTGTGCTGCTAAAGTATTTCTAACTTCTGCTTTTAATGGGTCAATATAAGCACCATCCAAAGCTGTAGATTTGCCGCTTGCAGGTAGATATTTGGTAATCGCTTCTGCGCTTGTGAATGTCAAAGTATTTTGTCCAGAACCAATTACTAAACCTGCTGAAAATACTTGGTCAAAATGTGCATGTAGATAAGCACCTGGGTTGTCGCCTGATGGAGTAGCACCCCAGCCACCAATTGTTTGTGTGCGGAAAGCTTCATCGTTTTCACCATCACTGTATTGTGCAAAAGAAGAGGATAAGGTAAATGTTACTAGAAAACAAACTAATAATAATTGCTTCATTGTTAAATGCTTTTAAATAATAATTAAAGTTTAAAAAAAATAATTTACAGATGGCAGTGCAAAAAAATAAGGTTTGGGAACAGTTCGGCTGAATTATCAGCCAGCAGTTTGTTGAATCAGTATTTTAAGTTTATGGACAAAATTAAGTAACACTTAAATTCTATAAGATATTGATAATGAAATGGTTTGCCTCAAATCTTATGTCTTAGTCTCAAAACTTAAAGGTCTAGTAAAATGGTTTTTTTATTAAAGTTTCGTTTATATTCGTCTTATGAACGACTAAGCGATTCTGATCTACTGGTTATTACAAGGAAGCCACTTCCCATGCAATCGCCGTCTACATAAGACTCATTGATTTTTGTAATTGCTTCATTCAATTGGTCTACACTATATTCAGATGCTTCACCGCTAAGTACTTTGTTAGCTTCATCCAATACTTCTTTTACCATAAGTCCTTCAAATGGTCCTGCCGCTACTTCTAAATAAGCGATATTCACATTTGATGCTGAATAATCTTCAATGGCAACATCTAAGCTTGTAGAAATGGTCAAAGCCAATACTTGTGATACCAATGTGTTTTTAAGCTCACGAGTTGAAGGGTCAATGTATGCTTCCTCTATCGCCATTGCTGTACCGCCTGATGGCAAAAATTTGGTAATCGCTTCGGCACTTGTAAAAGTAACAGTGTTTTGTCCTGTTCCTATCACAATTCCGCCTCCAAATGCGTCATCAAAATGTTCGTGTAAGTAGGCTCCTGGATTATTGCCTGATGGTGTAGCTCCCCAGCCACCGATTGTTTGAGTACGGAAACATTCATCGTTTTCACCACCGCTGCTGTATTGTGCGAAAGAGGTAGTTAATGTGGTTGCTAGTAAAACACAGATTAGTAATAATTGCTTCATTGTTAATGCTTTTTAAATAAAGTGAAATAATGATTTAATTTAGTACTGTTGTTGTCTCTGTCAGACGGTTTACAGAATGACAAGCTTCATACCAACTCATTTTTTTACCTCAAAAGCTTGATGCTACTTTTTTTCACAAGTCCTTACATATTAAAAAATAAAACAATAAATCATTTTCCAAAAAGAAAAGCCAAAGTCGCCAACACAATGTTAGGTGTAAGCTAGTAAACACTATAACATTAATCACCCTACTTTTTTCTCTCCATAAAAAAAGATGGCTTTATAAGTCATTGATTAGGAATGTTTTACATTGTTAGAAGTAGTTTTTTTGCTTTTTTTTTGGCTTAAATGAAACTTTTTATCAAAACATCCGTAAAAATTAGAGAACATACTTCATTTTTTTTCATGCCAAAGTGCTCATTCTTCCCTTTTTTTGGTGTGAAAAAAAAACGAAATTTTTTTTTTACTAGCTACTCCCATTCTTTCCAAATGATCCATTACGGCAATATTGTACAATTCTGTAAGACAGATGTGTACTTTTTAGTACAAAAAACTCCTTTCCACAAATAATGCCATTTTTCCAATAATTTTCCAAACCAGAGCTAAAAGGATAAAAAAATATACTCAATCTATTTAAGTAGCTTAAAAACAATGATTTATAAGTTAATTCAAAATCACAAATGACAAAAAAGTTACAATACCACTTTCAAAAACAAGCCTGAAGCCAACATTTTATACCCTCATTTTTGTATAGTTTTCTGGAAATTGTCCTTATCCAACTAATTCAATCAC
>JAHDHV010000206.1:0-5404 GCA_020631155.1 Bacteroidota bacterium
TTGAGGTGAAAAATTTTAAGTAACCGATATTTCTCAGTCTAAAAAGAGCTAATGCGCCTATATTATTATCCTCATTATCTAACAAAAATTCAAAATCTTCATTGGGGAAACTAATGGAAATAAAATCTTTATTTGCCAAAATATCAAAAATAATTCCTTCAAGGGGCATGACTTTTTTTTTCACACAAAAGGCAGGCTGTGCATACAACAAATGCCCTTTCTTTCCTCTTTGCTCCTCACTATCAGGATACAATGAATGATAAATATCTGCTTTTAACCAGACAGAACAAACATCAAAATTTCGCTTAGAAAGTAATGTATTCACAAATGCTTGACAATTGTGCTGCAAATCTAAGGATTTCCCAATAGATAAGGATAGCTCGTATAAAAAAGCTAATTCATTTAACAAGGTAATATGGGCTACTTGTTTACTCATTCATTCAATAAAATTACATTTGAGTATGTCAAAAATTTAGGGAAAAACAAAATACACGCTACTATGAAAGATGAATGTTTACTTTTCCAAAAAACAAAACATCCTTTTTTTATTGGCTTTGAGGAGCGACCTTGAAAGTTTTTGCGTTAAGCGCGAAAAAGTTTCACCGTCTTGATTTTTTGTTTCTTTTTTATCAAGCAAAAAGAAAAAAACCTAGATAATCCCAACACTTTTTAAATTAAAGCGAATAGCTATTATTATACGATTTCCCTCTTTTCTTGACACACTCATTACATTTAAAAGCTAAGGCCAACAATAGATTGATTTAACAGCGTTGGAAAACCATTCTGACATGTAGCAATTTGACCAATAGAAACAACTCCTTGTAGTTCCAACTCCATTTTGTGCTGCGCTATTGTTGTTTTGAGGAGATTTACTTCTTCTTCTACTGTATGAAATAAATGACTGTCTACAGATAATATGGTAAAAAAATGTTGCTTCTTTCCTTCCATTTCCTTGCAACAATCCATAACAATTTGCTGAATGGCTTCTTTAAGTCGCTCTTTATCAAATCTTAATACATACAAAATACTATGCTCAGGAATATTACCACCACATTTTAATTCCATTCGCTCTGTTACATCAATTACTTTTCGCACCTTTAGCTCTTGTTCACTTTCATAGATTCCTAGCGGAAATTGTATGCTTGTTTTTTCTATTTTAAATGGCAATAATGGACGTTCCGTTTGCTGACTCACAACAACGCTATAGACTTCAAAAGCATTTTTCCAATTCAATTCTCTAATTAAATTTTGCCTTGTTTTGGTAGCAATAAAAGGGCCTGCTAAGATTTTCCAAGTATGTTGTGCTTTAACATTGGCTTTTTGTGGTAAAAAAGCAGCAAGCATTGTATCTTGAAGCATACCTGTTTCCGTAAAAACGCCTATTATTTTCCCACCTTCGAGGGCGGTTTGCACTCCAACATATTGAACCGTATTTCCTAATTCATAAAACAATTTTGCCAATCCATTAGCAATATCAAAGGCTTCGCCATGCGCCAATAATAGTGCTGTGGGCTTGGCTACCTGCTCAAAAGTACTAGCTAATAAACTGGTATTGAGGGATTTATCTGTTTTGAGAGAAATTAAAATAGGTGCTGTCAATAAGGGTAATATTTTAATAATCACTCCTTTGTTATGTATTGTATTTCCATTGACTAACTGCGGAAATACTGCACCAAAAAAAGAAATTTGTTGTTGCTGTAGTTCATTGATTAATGTATGTAGCGTTTCGGCACTTTCAACCGCAACGAGTAATAATAGCGTTTGATTATCTTCTTTATGATAGTTTAAGTCTTGCAAAGCTTGAAGTACAGTATCTGAATTGCAAGTAGGTACATACATTTTATTATATTTTGAAATCTAAAAAGGCTTTGAAGGTTTAGCATCTTGACAGAATATTTTGAGATAATGCAAAAGCCTCAATCATTTGTATGATTGAGGCTTTCAGGAAGTATATAACTTGAAACTATAGTCAGTGTTAAATACTGTTAATCAGATATTTAAATATCCTTTTAAAGTTTTAATACATACTTCAATATTGATTACCTAGTAAAAAAATATTTAATACTAAAAAGAAATAAAATTTAAGTATAACTATAAAAAAACAAAACTTTATGAAAGTTACAGAAAAACTTTTTTTTCATATTTTTTATAGCTAAAAAATGCAATAGTGAACAGCCGTACTTTTCCTATTTTACGCACTATTCTGGGACTACTTCAAACTCTATTTCTTGCTTAATATCCTCTCGGAAATCAATGATTGCTTTGTAAACGCCTAGTGTTTTCACCTCTTCGGGGATAACAATTTTACGGCGGTCTATTTCTACACCTGTTTGACGCTTAATGGCTTCGGCAAGCTGTACGTTAGTCACACTACCAAAGATTTTCTCTGTTGTTCCGACCTTCGCACCTACACGGATAGGCGAAGCTTTTACTTTCTCTGCTAATTGCTGAATTGCCTCAATAGCCCGATTTTCTCTCTCCTGCATTTGACGCAATTTCGCACCAACAGTAGAGAGATTCGCTTTATTGGCAATCACAGCTAGTTTTTTAGGAATCAAGTAATTTCTACCATAACCATTTTTCACAGTTACCGTTTCAAATTGCTTTCCTAAGCCAGTTACATCTTTTAATAAAATAACATTCATGATGATATATGCAAATTGTCTTTTTCTATTAACGATTGATTATCAAAAACCTACTAAGCAGCTAACTGTGTTTAAGTTATTGCTTAATTCTTTTCCTTAGAGCTAAAAAACATTATACTTGCAAATATTTAACTATTAATCACATCGCAATTCGTAACTTCTAATTCGTAATTATTTAAAATCAGTCATTAAGAATATACCTGCAAATAATTATTTACTTTCAAATAGATATTCCAAGCCCTAACTTTTCTACTTCATCAAATCTGTTACATAAGGCAAAAGGGCAATGTGTCGCGCTCTTTTGATTGCCTGTGCAACTCTACGTTGGAACTTAAGCGAATTACCTGTCAAACGACGAGGCAATATCTTACCTTGTTCGTTCAAAAACTTCAATAAAAATTCAGGGTCTTTATAATCAATATACTTGATACCTGTTTTTTTGAATCGGCAGTATTTTTTCTGCTTGTGGCCAATCTTAGGGGAAGTGAGAAATCGAATTTCTTGATTGGCATTCCTGGGTTTACCTCTCCTATGGTACATATTTAATAATTAATTGATTTACTTAAAAAAAGTGGTTTCTTTTCAATAATTGCTGTACTTTTTACCCCTAAAATAATTGGCAATAGACAATTTGTGCTGACAAGATACGTATTTATTAAAAACTATTCATCAAACATTCCGAAAATCTTTACTTTATTCAGAAATCTTGCCTAATTGTTATTTCAGCAGTAAAGCAGTTCAACAATTATTTTTTAGCAGTTTCTTCCTCTGCTGTTTTCTTTTTGTTGCGACCTACTAAGCCCAATCGCTTTTTTCTGTTATACTCAACAGCATACTTGTCCAAGCGAATGGTCAAAAAACGAAGAATATTTTCATCGCGTTTGAATTGAATTTCTAATTTTGCAATTGCCTCGCCGGGCGCGCTAAATTCTAACACGAAATAAATACCTGTCGTTTTCTTTTTGATGGGATAGGCCAATTGTTTCAAACCCCAAAAGTCTTCATGAACCAACTCTCCACCTGATTTTTTAACTAAATTTTTGTATTTCTTGATGGATTGTTTGACTTCATCCTTAGACATTACAGGGCTGAAAATCAAGGCTAACTCATATGAATTTAACATTCCTTACACTTTAATTTATGTGAACGTGAAAAATGCGACTGCAAAGGTACATTTTTTCCTTAGAAAACAGCCTATAAGTGAAGCTTTTTTTATTTTTTATGATGAATCGTAAAACGTTTGTATCCTCTATTTTCAAGTCAAGGAGTGCAAACCCAGATAAAGCCTGATTGTTTCTACATCAATGATTAATGGTATCACATTATTTTATTCCACCACTTTCCAGCTAAAACTTCTTTTATTAAAAGTAGTTTTGACAACGCCCTCAATATCAGGTATTTGTGATTTGATGGTAGCCGCCGCTTTTTCTGCTTCTTTTTTGTCTGGAAAAAAGCGATAAACCACCGCACAGCTTCTTTTTTTGCCTTTTTGTAAAAACAAAGCATGTGGCACATCTATTCCTTTATCCAAATATTCATATACCTTTTGACGAGCATTCGCGCAAGGGCCGCCATCTCTACTGCGTTTTGCTGCTTCCCAGCTAATCACAACCATATACAAATCTTTCCAACCTTTATCTTTTACATATGCCATAGTAGACATATTTTCTGTAATTTTCTTTATAACAGAATAGTATTTAGAATTGGGATGAGCTTCCAGCAATTTTTCATAAGCTGCTATATCTGTAGCAGTTGGATAAAATTCTGTATTCAAATCGTGTACAATATAATTGGTTTCTCCCCCTTGTATTACCTTATGCACATCCGTCAACACATTCAAACCGTCCCGAAATCCTTGTTGTATTTTTTTGGTGTATTCGTGTTCAGGATATTTATCCACCATCTGCTCGGCAGCCACCGTCATTTGCCCATAGCCATCCAAATTCATATAAGGGTACTCTCCCCCTTGCGACAAGCCTTCGCCATTCCAAAATTGCATATACCATTTATATACCTCTGATGCATGTTGCTCCAACTCTTTGCCCAACATCGGAAAGGCAGCTAAACCCATATAAAAACCTTCCGCAAACACACCACGTAAACCAATCGTTTCCAGCTCTTTATTCAGTTTTTTGCCATTTTCTTGATGAAAAAATGTTTCATCGGCAGTAGACAAAGGATTCAATACTTTTTCATTTAATAAAGGAATGATTTTTTGCTCTCTCTCATTAAATAAACGTTGTAAGTCCGCTTCATTTTTTATACTTTTAGCTGTATGAAATAGTTCATATACATACTGTGCAATAACAGGCAGCACCTCTGCATTATTTTTTATTATACTATGTAAAATAGGTGTTTTTTCCAGTAAAAAAGCATTGGCTTCACCCGCATTAACCGACAAAGGCTTGCTCAGGGCAGTCACCTTTTCATCTTTAGGCTTTGGTAAAGTTGTATTACCCTTATCAGATTTATCAGACTTACAGGCAGTAAACTGTAGCAGTAAACAACTAACAAGGATCACAAATATGAACTTAAAGTATTGCATAAGTAAGGAAAATGATTTCTTTTTAAAATAGGAATAATGGTTTCTGCACTCTATTCTAAAACATTTTTAGCTGTTTTACAAATGTTTGCTATTAAAAGTTGTTGTTTGGCTGTTTAGACTGTTGGCTGTTTGGCTGTTTAGACTTTTAGACTTTGGGATTTTTAGACTTTGGGATTTTTAGACTTTGGGATTTTTAGACTTTGGGATTTTTAGA
>JAHDHV010000206.1:5504-10376 GCA_020631155.1 Bacteroidota bacterium
CTTTGGGCTGTTAGAAATCAGAAAATGACAATAATCAATTGTATTTTAAACTTTACTTAATCCACTAATTATTAAATAATTACAAGAATTATGACGGCTAAAGTTTTCATTACACAAATTATTAAAAAAGCAAACCACTATGAAAAAAATGCCTAATCACAAGTCACTAATCTATGGTTCAACGTTTTCGATAATAGTCATTTAGTTAAATCAATGCTTTTCAATTGAGAGAAAAATTCAATATGAAATTATCATTTCATAATATTACATGCAAATAATATCTTTTTACAAAAAAGATTTTTATTTAGAAAAAAAATTATAAAGTTTCCTACATTTGTACTCAAAAGGGTACACAAAAGTCATCATTTTTTCGTAAAGCAGATTCATCAATCTGCTTTACGAAAAAGAAGCGCAGGCAGGTCAAAAATCGGTAGCAAAGCGCAGGTTTGAAGCGTGGGAACGATATTTTTGACAAGCGTTTTTGCTTACTTTTTGGGCGAATGTAAAAAGTAAGTCGCCGAAGGCAATCATGGGATTACATACGATATTTTCGGCGAGAGATTCAGTAATATTTAAACCTATTTACCCCTAAACAAAGCAAGTTAACACCCAAAAAAACTACTTGCTTAATTTGTGTACCCTTTTAAACATTTGTAAGGTGTGTTTCAAATATCAAGTTTTTCTACCTAACAGTTTATGCTTATTTTAACAAGTCGTAGATGCGTGATTAGTGATTCGTTTTTAGACAAATTTATTGATACTGACTATTTTTAAGTAAGTTCTGCAACTACGGCTTTAGTCGTCATACTACTTATAAATAACTAAATATCAAAAACTTATACTCATAATAAAAAAAATAAGTGGCAAGCACTAATTAATTATGCAAAGTTTTATTCTAAAGCATTGACCTTCAATATTTTAATCAAACAAATTATACCGTTTAATTATTGTGTAGTAATAGTTTGTTATTACTAATTTCTAATAGCTAAAAATCCAAAAGTCTAAAAAGCTAAATAGCAATTTTAGCAACAAAGTATTAGTAAAAAAAATAAAACATACCATTTAAATAATTCGTAATTAACACTCATTTATGAAACTAAAAGTTGCTGTCCTTTTTGGGGGGAAATCTGCCGAGCATGAGGTATCTTTAGTATCTGCAACCAATATTTTTAATGCAGTAGATACCGAATTATTTGAACCGACCTTACTAGGTGTAGATAAAAAAGGAAATTGGTGCTATAATCCACAATATCCAACCCAAAATATTGATCTTAGCCAACAAGATTATTTTGCTAATGCTGCCAAAGTCTATATTAATATTGCAGCTGGGCAAGCACAAATCAAGGAGTTAGCAACCAATGAAGTGCTCGAGCATTTTGAGGTAGCATTTCCCATTACTCATGGCACTTTCGGCGAGGATGGCACTTTACAAGGTATTTTAAAAACGCTTAATATCCCCTTCGTAGGCCCTGATGTACTAGGTTCGGCGGTGGCAATGGATAAGGATGTCACCAAGCGTCTGCTGCGCGATGCCAATATTCCAATTGCCGATTTTTTTGTGCTGTATAAACATGCTCCTGATGCCTATAGTTACCAAGAAATTATTAAAAAATTAAAGTTGCCTATATTTGTTAAACCTTCTAATGCAGGTTCTTCTGTAGGGGTGAGTAAGGTGTCCAATGAGGAAGAATATCACAAAGCCGTATCCAAAGCTTTTGAATTTGACAATAAAATACTGATAGAAGAAGCGATTGTGGGTAAAGAGGTAGAATGTGCGGTTTTGGGAAATGAGGAAGTCAAGGCATCGGTGATCGGTGAAATTGTTCCAACGAAAGATTTTTACTCCTACGAAGCGAAATATGAGGATGCGGAAGGGGCAAAAATGAAAATTCCTGCGGATATTGACGAAAAAACATCGGATTTACTACGCTCAGAAGCGATCAGGGCATTTCAAACCGTTTGCTGTGAGGGTCTCTCAAGGGTTGATTTTTTTCTACGTGCCGATAATACGTTTGTGTTGAACGAAATTAATACCTTGCCCGGCTTTACTTCAATCAGTATGTACCCCCAACTATGGGAAGCAACGGGTTTGCCTTACAAAGACCTGATAAGCAAACTCATACAACTCGCATTAGACAGGCAGCAAAGGGATAATGCATTGATTACGGAAAAGTAGAGACGCAAAATCTTGCGTCTCTACTGAATCACCACAACCTATTCGCTCGCCAACGGCTTTTTGCTGTGCTTTCCTGCTGTACTGTATTGCTTTGTTGTTGTGATGTTGCTAGGATTTGTGTGGCTAAAAAGGCAGCTATTTCTGCTTCTTCGGCATCATTAACCAGCAATTTTTCAGGCGTGAAATGCTTTTTAACAAAGTGCGTATCAAATTCGCCACTGATAAAAGCAGGATGTTCCATCACAAATGTGCCAAATGCCAACGTATTTTCAATGCCCACAATTTGATACTCGGCAATGGCGCGTTTCATTTTTTCAATGGCCTGTTCGCGATTTTCGGCATGAACCACCAATTTTGCAATCATCGGATCGTAATAGATGGGAATGTCCATCCCTTCTTCAAAACCATCATCAACGCGGATGCCTACTCCCTGCGGACGGCGGTAAGTTTGCAGTCGCCCAATGTCGGGTAAAAAGTTATTTTTGGGGTCTTCGGCATATACTCGCAACTCAATCGCATGTCCATTGATGGCTAAATCGTTTTGGGTAAATGCTAGTGCTTCACCTCGCGCAATATTAACCTGCTCTTTTACCAAATCAATGCCCGTAATCATCTCTGTAACAGGATGTTCTACCTGCAAGCGCGTATTCATTTCCAGAAAATAATAACGATGATTTTCGTCCAATAAAAACTCCACCGTACCTGCACCCACATAATCGCAAGCCCTTGCCACATCTACTGCGCTCTGCCCCATTGCCTGCCGCAATTCGGGGGTCAACACACAAGACGGTGCTTCCTCCACCACCTTTTGATGTCGCCTTTGTATGGAACATTCGCGCTCAAATAGGTAAAGGGTATTGCCCTGTGTATCTGCTAAAATTTGGATTTCAATATGTCGAGGCGAGCCAATATACTTTTCAATAAATACCGAACCATCGCCAAAAGCTGCGGTTGCCTCACTGATGGCGCGCTGCATTTGGGTGGGTAGTTCTTCGGCATTTTGCACAATTCTCATGCCTTTACCGCCACCACCTGCCGATGCTTTAATCAATATAGGAAAGCCAATTCCTTGAGCAATTTGTTGTGCTTCGGCTACATCCGTAATGGCTTTATCAGTACCGGGAACTAGCGGAATATTGTAATCTGCAACTGCTTCTTTAGCAGCTAATTTGCTACCCATTGTCTCAATTGCCTGCGGTGAGGGACCGATAAAAGTGATTCCTGCTTTGGTGACTTGAGCGGCAAAGTCCGCATTTTCCGCTAAAAAACCAAAGCCCGGATGTATGCCATCCACATTTAACCTTTGTGCGACTTCAATAATTTTTCCACCCAATAAATATGACTGATTGGAAGGCGGCGCGCCAATACATACGGCTTCATCGGCATAAAAAACATGTGGCGCATTACGGTCTGCTTCGGAAAAAATGGCAACGGTTTGTATGCCCATCTCTTTGAGTGAGCGCATGATGCGTAAGGCTATTTCTCCGCGATTGGCAACTAAGATTTTTTTCATAGGAACTTAGATGTAAGACGTAAGATTTTATACTTGACAATGGTAAGTCCAAGAAGCTGCTATTTATCCATTGAGAAGTTTTCTAATGTAAGAGGATTAAATTGAAAATGGAAAGTTGAAAAATGAAAATTATTTTTTGATTTTTGCAATAAAAACTTTCCAACTTTATAACATTTCAACTTTGTAACCACTTAAAAAAAACAAAACCCCTTGTTGGTAATAGACATTTACCGACAAGAGGTTTAGGAAAAGTTCGGATGTAGTACCCAGAGCCGGGGTCGAACCGGCACGGGTTTTACCCCACTGGTGTTTGAGACCAGCGCGTCTACCAATTCCGCCATCTGGGCTTCATCCAAAAAAGGAGATTTACAAAGTTAATTGGTGGCTTTCAAAGGAAAACCGTTTTGTGTAATATTGCACGATTTAACAGTACAACATTTTTCAGACCGCTAATTTATTCAAAGATTCTCTAATTCGCAACAAATATCGCTTTTTATAGTAATAATCCTTGATTTTTTTTAGTTTTTTTTGCTGATCAGGCGTATTTTCATAGTTTTTGAGCAAATCCTCAACCTCAGCGAAAAGATCATGTTCCAAACTATGGAGTTGATTTCGCAAATTTTCCACCACTTTTGCATCTGTCTCCATTTGCAATTCCATCAACTGTTCATTAATTTCCATCATCTCCATTAAAAAAGCAGGAGGTAGTTGATAACGCTCGCCTTCTGTTAACAAACCCTTGATTTTCAACACATACTGTATGCATTTATCCAGATTAGAGAGCGTTTTATAAGCTTGATTATTTAAGGTAGACAATTCCAAAGCTTGCTCCTGCTCTGCTGCACTGTGTTGCGTATAAAAATCAGGGTGATACTGCTTACTATAAGCTAGAAATTGGCGTTTTAGTTCCTTTTTATCGAAAAAAAAACGAATAGGTAGTTGATAAAACTCGAAGTAATTGGAAAATTTCATGCTATTCTTTGTCAGATGCCTGTTAGAAGTTGGCTTTTTAGATATTAGTATCTTAGCTTTAAAATTTATTAAAAAAATAAAAACTTTAAAACCTTGTAACTTTGTAACTTTGTAACTTTGTAACTTTGTAACCTTCCAAACTCCCAAACTCCAAATGTATTTACGCCTCTGCCTCTTGTGGTGTTGGTACAGCTTCTTTGTATTTAGCAGG
>JAHDHV010000207.1 GCA_020631155.1 Bacteroidota bacterium
AGAGCCTTCCAATACAAACCAGGATTGCGACAGTTTTGGCTATCGTAAAAGAACACGTAGTGGAGAATTTATCCGCCAAAGGCAAGTTGTAAAAAGGAAAAAATTATTGAAAAAATCACTGTCAAGTGTGCACATAACAAAGACTACAATACTATCAGTTATTGTATGCAAATAAATTTGCCTCTACCTTATATTTGCTCATAATAAAAAATCCCAAATCCAATGTAACGCTGAATTCCATTCGGCGAACAAACAGTATGATGAAGTGCAAAACGAAGGCAGGGAAACCAATTAAAAATTGGCTTTACGAACACGTAGTGGAGAATTTATTCGCCAAAGGCAAGTTGTAAAAAGGAAAAAATTATTGAAAAAATCACTGTCAAGTGTGCACATAACAAAGACTACAATACTATCAGTTATTGTATGCAAATAAATTTGCCTCTACCTTATATTTGCTTGTAACAAAAAAAACGAAATCCTAAATCATACATTTTACATACACAAAAACCCTATGTTATTTATCCATAACATAGGGTTTTATTCATTTTTTCCAACAGCTAAAGAGCCAAAAGTCCAAAAATCTAAAAATCCATCCTACTCAAAATCCTCTCTCAACCACTTCTTATACAAAGCCTTTTGCTCATCCGTTGCGCTGTCTATAGCGACTAACTTATAGGCAACCTCTTTTTTATGAGCTAATTCTATCGGTAAGCTTTGGATTCTGCCATCTCTGCTAATCATTATGTCAATTTTATCGTGTGCTTTTTTGCCTTGCAACACCTTACCAATGCCGTCCACACTGCTTACTCGGTAGCCGTCAATCGCGATGATTTCATCGTTCACATTTAAGCCATGTTCATAGCCGCAAGTGCCTCTTGTTACCTTTCGCACCGTCAATTTTCCGCCTCCGCTTAGGTTCACCCCCAATGCCAGTTCTTCCTTATCTTCATTCTCATCCATCAAGCGCAAACCCACATAGTTAAAGTAAGTTTGATAGTCGGGTTGTTCGGTGCCATAAACATATTTGCGCCAAAAATCATCCAACTTTTTGCCTGCCACTTCTTCCACAACCGCCTGATATTCGTCATCCGTAAAGCCTCGTTTTTTGCCCAAATAATAGCGTTCATACATCGCGCGCATCACATCATCTAGACTTTTTTCGCCCTTCGTGCTGTGCATAATTTCAAGGTCCAACAACATGCTCACCACCGCCCCATTCATATAATAGGACACGCAGCAGTTGTTGAAATTTTCATCGCTACGGTAGTATTTTATCCATGCATCAAAGCTCGCATCCGCCACCGACTGCACCCGACTACCCGGCGTATTTTCCATTTTCGTGACATTGCTCGCCGCCACTTTTAGGTATTTTTCCGCCGTCATTAAATCCGCACGCCTCAACAGCAAATCATCGTAATAACTAGTCGTACCTTCCATCACCCATAGCAGTTGGGTATAGTTTTCATTTTCATAATCAAACGGCCCTAAAGCCTTTGGACGCAGGCGTTTTACATTCCACAAATGAAAATACTCATGTGACATCAAACCGAGCCATCGCTCATATTTATAGTCAGGCATATAGTTCCATCGCGGATAAATCAGGCTGGTAGAACTCAAATGCTCCAAACCGCCATAAGAGCCTTCGGTATTGTGTACAATGATGGTATAATCCTCGCAAGGATGCTGCCCGAACACCTCTTTAGCAGCCGTCACAATTTTTTTGGTATCCGCCACCAATTTGTCCCTATCATAGTTACCACCGCCATAAACCGCTAAGTGATGTGGTATATTTTCTGCCACAAAATCCACCGTCTCCTGATTGCCAATTTCAATCGGCGAATCCACCAAAATATCGTAATTCGGCGATTTTAACACCCATTTATTGGCTTTATCTACAGGCTTCAAAGAAGTCGAAATCTTTTTAAAATTGCTATGCGGCTTAATGTGCACCGTTGATGGTAGCTGCTGCTGTCCATCCACATACATCAACACGCTCGCAGGATTGATATAGGCATGAGAAGCATCTAAAATACTGGTTCTCACCGTCCATTCAAAGGAATACACCTTATATTTAATCGTAATTTTTTGAGCATTTTTAGTATCTATGCGCCAAGTATTTTTCGATATTTTGCGAAAAGCCATTGCATTTTTATGGTATGCCAATGCGCGATTCCCACCCTGCACCTCAAAAGCTTCCACTTTTCTCGAAAATTCTCTAATCAAATACGACCCTGGAGTCCAAGTCGCCATTTTAATGTCTATAGAATCCTGTGCTAAACCACTGATTTCCATTTCCACATCAAAATAATGCGTATGGGGCTGCTCCATCGAAATCGTATATTTCAATTCTGTATCTGCGTAAGTCATTATTGTCATTAAAGTAAATATGCAAAAAAATAGTAGCGTGGTAATTGGCTTTTTCATAAGTATTTGTTTTTATTTTTGGATATTTAGACTTTTGGATTTTATGGATATTTAGACTTTTAGATTTTTGGATATTTAGACTTTTAGAAATTAGAGAATAGTTATTTAAAATGTGTAATTCAACGAATCAATAATTCAAAAAATCCGAAATCCCACATTCGAAATCCGAAAATCTTACATCTTATATCTTGCGTCTTACATCTATCTTACCCCATAAATATACCCATATTTCTCGCGGGCATAATCCATAAAATATTTAAAGTTCAATTTTTCGCCAGTGATATTGATACATAAATCTTCGGCAGAATATAAGCGGCCGTGCTGATGCACCTTTTCGCGGAGCCATGTCAAAAGTGTCAACATATTTCCTGCTGCAATATCGGATTCTAGGGTAGGAATTTCTTTTTTAGCTTGTGCGTAAAATTGCGCTGCATAAAAACTGCCCATCGAATAGGTTGGAAAATAACCGAAACTACCATGCGACCAGTGAATGTCTTGCAGCACGCCTTTCTGATCCGATGGCACATCAATACCGACATACTCCTTATATTTTTGATTCCACATTTCGGGTAGGTCTTTCACTTCGATAGAACCCTCAATCAAGGCTTTTTCAATTTCAAAACGCACTAAAATATGGAAATGGTAGGTCAATTCATCCGCATTTGTGCGAATCAAAGACGGACGGACGGCGTTCATCGCTTTATAGAAAGTGTCCAAAGAGGTATTACCCAAACTTTCAGGAAATAGGCTTTGCAGTCTAGGATAATTCGCCTGCCAATAAGGAAGGCCACGCCCCACATTATTTTCCCAAAGCCGAGATTGCGATTCATGTATGCCTAGCGAAATGTATTTTCCTGTTGGCAAACCGTAATTTTCTACCTTCAAACCCTGCTCATAAAGGGCATGTCCGCCTTCGTGAATACAACTCCAAATCATTTCGTCCAAGTCATTTTCACTAATCCGCGTAGTCACTCGCACATCCGAAGGACCGAAGCTCGTTGTAAATGGATGAGGCGCAATATCTTGTCGTCCCGTATTGAAATCGTAGCCCATTTGTTGGAGCAATTCCAAGCCAAAATTCCACTGTTTATTTTTATTGTAATGAGCATACATACAAGAAAAATCTACCTGCGGACGCTCGGCAATTTCTTTCACAAAATCAACCAATTGCGCGCGCACATCAGCAAATAAAACACTCAAATTACTGGTTTTCTCCCCCGGTTCATACTCATCTAATAAGGCATCATAAGGGTGTTCGCTATAACCAATGATTTCTGCCTCCTCTCGTTTGAGCTGCACCATTGCGGATAGCGGCTCTTGGTAAATAGAAAAATCATTGCTTTCCTTTGCCTTGCGCCACGCTTGAAAAGCTTTGGCGGTTGCATTTGCTAAAGCTATCACAAAATCTTTTGAGTAGCCTTGCTTCTTTTTATATTCTTTTAAACTTTCTGCTACATTTCGATGCTGCTCGCTATTGAGTGAGCCGTTGGCACTATCTAATTTTGTGAGCCATTCGCCCAATTGTGGAGCTACTTTAAGTTCATGCATAATACCACTAAGGGTCGCTATCTGTTGCGCTCGCAATCCGCCACTTTTTTGCGGCAAATACACTTCCTGATCCCAGTTTAATACAGAAATGGCATGATCTACATCCGCTATTTTTTGCAGATGTTTCGTATAATTGGTATACGTTTCTTGATAATTCATGATGTATGGGGTTTATTTTGGCTTAAAATAGGCACAAATCATTCCAATTTTGAACCTAATTAAATAACGGATATATAAAGAGGAGGTGTTTAAATTTGAGAACTTACTTGATTAGTTCGGCAAATATAAGCATAAAAACGGTGTATATGCAAGCATTTTAAGAAGAAGCTTTAACAGTAAAAATATACCTCCTCTCCCTACATTATCTTTAGAAAAAATCGTACATTGGTAGCGAAAATTTATGAATTTTTACCATAAGTACCTAGACAAAATTAATGCTACAATAGTAAAAGACTAAACTGCTCATTTCTAATACTTGAGCACAAGTAAATAGTGCTTGGCACTTAATATACTAAAAACAGCTTAGAATTGTATTTTTTTTATAGGAGAAGCCTATGAGTTTGGTTCGGCGCGAGGCAAAGCCTCACACCTGTCAGTTTACAGGGGCGAGGTTCCACCTCGCGCCGAACCAAACTTGTAGCCTCTGGCTACACTGATTAATAACAAATGCAAAAATTAACAATAATTCGTACAGACGTGATTAATCGCATCTCTATAAAAAAAATAATTCGTAATTCGTAATTGATAATTCGTAATTAAAAAAATCTCATGCCTGAATTTTGCCATCTACATTGCCATACTCAATATTCCCTACTAGACGGGGCTGCCGACATCAATACCATGATGAAAAAGGCGGTCGCCGATGGGCAGAAAGCCGTTGCCATTACCGATCATGGCAATATGTTTGGTGTATTTAAATTTTGGTCGTATGCACAAAAACATGGCATCACGCCCATCATCGGCTGCGAGGTATATGTCGTTGCTGACCACCATCGCAAGAGTTTTACCAAAGAAAAACCCGATAAACGCTATCATCAATTGTTATTGGCAAAAAATCCATTGGGTTATAAAAATTTGTGTAAAATCTGTTCTATTGGCTTCACCGAAGGCTACTATCGCGGCTTTCCGCGTGTCACCAAAGACATTATTCGTAAATATAGCGAGGGCATTATCGCAACTTCCTGTTGTTTAGGTGCAGAAGTGCTGCAAACCATCATCAACAAAGGCAAAGAAGAAGGCGAAAAGGTGTTTAAAGAATGGCTCGACATTTTTGGCGATGATTATTATGTGGAACTACAGCGACACCACATTGAAAACATCGACAGAACGGGCATTAGTCAAGAGGACATTAATCAAATCCTCATTGGTTTTGCCAAAAAATACGATGTCCCCATGATTGCGACCAACGACTCGCATTATGTAGAGCATGAAGATTGGGACGCACATGACGCTTTATTGTGTATCAATAGCAACAGTTACAAAGGCATACCCATTGCAGAAAGTTTAAAGCATCGGGAAACACTTATTTATAAAGGCGAAAAAGTTCGCAAACGTTTTGGATTTAAAGATGGTGGTCAGTTTTACTTCAAAACGACCGCAGAAATGGCGCAACTCTTCCACGATGTACCGCAAGCACTAGACAATACCCTGCAAATTGTGGATAAAATAGAGCCTTTGCAATTGAAGCGCGATATTTTGATGCCCAACTATACGATGCCTCCCGAATTTGCCACACAAGATGATTACCTCCGCCACATTACTTATGAGGGCGCGAAACGCTGTTATCCTGAATTAAATAGCACTGTTGTTGAACGTTTAGACCGAGAATTGAAAATTATCAAGGATATGGGTTTCCCCGGTTATTTTCTCATTGTTCAAGACTTTATTAAAGCAGCGAAAGAATTAGGCGTTGCCGTTGGGCCAGGGCGTGGTTCGGCGGCGGGTTCGGCAGTGGCTTTTTGCACAGGCATTACCAATATTGATCCGATTAAATACAGTTTGCTTTTTGAGCGTTTCCTCAACCCTGAACGGGTAAGTATGCCTGATATTGATATTGATTTTGATGATGAGGGTCGCCAAAGAGTGATTGATTATGTGGTAGATAAATATGGCAAAAATCAGGTAGCACAAATCATTACTTATGGAACAATGGCCGCCAAAAGTTCGATTCGCGATGTAGCGCGAGTATTGGAAATTCCTTTGGCAGAAGCAGATAAAATTGCGAAGCTGGTGCCAGAAGGGCCAAAAGTGAGTTTGAAAAAGGCATTTGCTGAGGTGGAGGAATTAAAAAACTACCGTAAAGATGCTAGAAGTCCTTATCACAATACCCTCAAAATGGCGGAAACGCTAGAAGGCTCGGTTCGACATCGCGGTATTCATGCGGCAGGGGTCATCATTGCACCCGATGATTTGATGGAGTACATCCCCGTTTGCACCGCTAATGACGCTGACTTATGGGTAACACAGTTTGACGGCAAGGTGATTGAGGATGCAGGCATGTTGAAAATGGACTTTTTGGGCTTAAAAACCTTAACCATCATTAAAGATGCCATTGAAAACATTCACAACCGCTTCACCAATAAGCAAATAGAGCAAAAAACGCCCAATATCATTAATGAGGAAACCAAGCGCATAGACCCCGATTTAGTCGCCGAACAACTAGACGACACTTCAACCTACCAACTTTTCCAGCGTGGCGAAACGGTCGGTATTTTCCAGTTTGAGTCCCCAGGGATGCAGAAGTACCTCAAAGAGTTGAAGCCGACTACCATTGAGGATTTAATTGCGATGAATGCCCTCTATCGCCCCGGCCCGATGGACAATATTCCGTCTTTTATCAATAGAAAACACGGCAAAGAAAAAATTACCTATCCGCATGAATGGTTAGAGCCAATACTGAAAGCCACCTACGGCATTATGGTTTATCAGGAACAGATCATGCAGACAGCGCAAATTATGGCGGATTATTCGCTCGGCGGTGCGGATTTGCTAAGGCGTGCAATGGGTAAAAAGAAGCTGGAAGAAATGAAACGACAACGCATCATTTTCCGAGAAGGAGCAGGTAAAAAAGGCGTTGATGAAAAGCTGTCGGATGAGATTTTTGATACCATGGAAAAATTTGCTTCCTACGGTTTCAATCGCTCTCACTCCGCCGCCTATTCTGTAGTTGCTTTTCAAACAGCATTCCTCAAAGCACATTATCCTGCCGAGTATATGGCCGCCGTTTTAACCCACAATATGAACGACATCAAAAAGGTGAACTTCTTTTTGCAAGAATGTAATCGCATGGGTTTGACCACCAAATTGCCCGATATTAACGAAAGTAAGGTCAAATTTACGGTCAATAAAAAAGGGGAAATTCGCTTTGCTTTGGCAGCCATCAAAGGCGTGGGCGAGGCGGCTGTGGAAGCCTTGATTGAGGAGCGCAGCAAAAACGGTTCGTTCAAAGACTTTTTTGATGTGGTACAGCGTGTTAACCTCCGCACGATGAATAAACGCTGCTTTGAAAGTTTGGCAAAAGCAGGCGCGCTAGATAGTTTTACCAATATACACCGCGCCCAGTATTTTACGCCCATGCCTGCGCCTAATGACCAGCAAACTTTTTTGGAAACGTCTATGAAATTTGGCAATAGCTACCAGAAAAGTAAAGCGAGCGCGCAAACTTCCTTATTTGGTGATGCTTTAATGGATACGGTTGCTTTCCCTAAAATTCCTGAAGCCGAGGAGTGGCCGCTAATCGAGCGATTGAAAGAGGAGCGCGAAATGATTGGCATGTATTTGTCTGGACATCCCCTTGATCCGTATAAAGTGCAAATGAAATTATTTTGTAAAACGCCTTTGGAAAAATTGACTAATGCTAAAAATAGTTCGGTGAGTATCGGTTGTATTGTGATGGCGGCGGAGCATAGAGTTGGGAAAAATGGAAAGGAGTTTGGGCGATTTACCCTAGAGGATTTTAGTGGTTCTCATGAGTTAATGTTGTTTGGCGAGGATTATGTAAAATTTGGTAACTACTTTCATCAAGGACGTACTTTATTTATCAAAGGTAAGTACGAAAGGCGATGGCGCGATTCGGATCAGTTTCAATTAAAGGTTTCCCATGTACAGTTGCTAGAAGGCATCAGTGATATGGTGAAAAAAATTACCTTAACCATTCCACTGCGAAAGATTGACAATCAATTGATTTATTCTTTAGAACAGTTGTGTAAAAAATACCCCGGCAATATGGCTTTACACATCAACGTTATTGACCACACAGACAAATACGCTTTGGAAATGCACTCTAAAAGCTTGCGGTTACAAAACGATCATAAGGTGTTGGCCAGTTTGGATGCTATCCCTGCCATAAAATACAAACTGAACTGACAAAAAGGCAGCTAAATAAAAGGGTGTTTTGTCAACTGACCGACATTTCCACCCTTTAAAAATGTTATTTAATGTTAAATTTGTCGCTGATTATCAATTAGTTATGTTTTCAATAAACATTTTAAAGGACGTTTTTGTTAAATTCAAGCAAATCAGATGTATCTGCTTGGAATAGTGTTTGTCGAAGATAAGTTAACCAAAGATGCACTAACAAAACAGCATTTGGTTTGACAACTACTAATTAATGTACAGATAATAAAGTTAACCATAGAAGCAAAATAGTAAAGGCATCTAGTAGTTTATTTATTATCATAACATTTCTATTCAGAGTTTGGACTAAATTGGCTTTTAGCCTATTAAGTACTACACAATAATTAAACGGTACTCTTTGTTTGATTAAAATATTGAATTCCAATACTTTAGAACAAAATTGTGCATAATTAATTAGTGCTTGGCACTTAAATTGTTAGTTACAACACTAAAAAAACTTTAAAACCTTGTAACTTTATAGCCTTCCAAACTCCAATATATTTAATCCATCAAATAAAAATTAATAATCATGGCATTAGAATTCACAGATAGCAATTTTCAAGAAACAGTTTTAGAGGCAAAAGATAAAGTGGCAATGGTAGATTTTTGGGCAGTATGGTGCGGGCCTTGTCGTATGGTAGGACCTCTTGTAGAACAATTGCATACTGAATACCAAGACAAAGCATTGGTAGGTAAGGTAAATGTAGATGAAAATCCTGAAATTGCTATGAAGTACGGTATCCGCAGTATCCCTACTATTCTATTTATTAAAAATGGAGAAGTAGTAGACAAACAAGTAGGAGCTGTTCCTAAATCTACGTTGAAAGCAAAGTTAGAAAAGCATATATAAGATATTAAGACGCTAGATTTAAGATATAAGAGGTATGTTTCAAATACTGTACTTTTCCACCAAACAGTTTGTAGCTATTTTAACAGTTCGTGGATTCGTAGATTAGTGATTCGTATTTTGGCACTTTTTAGTTTCTTTTTGAATGAGTTCTGTAACGAAGGCTTTAGCCGTTGCATATTTACAGATATTTAAAATTCAAAGCATTGTATCTGCATTAATAATCAAATAATATTTTTTTTTGTAAAAGCTAAAAATCCAAAAGTCTAAATAGCTAAATATCTAAATATCAATTTTAAAGGCAAAGTGTTAGGATGATAATGAAACATACCATATAAGACTGAAAATGTGAAATAATTAAGTAACTAGACAAAATTAAACAATAATTAGGTTTGTCATAAATCATTCACAATGAATTAATTATCTCATGTCTCATGTCTCAAATCTTATGTCTAAGTACTTATCTTAAATCTAATGTCTCCCATCTTACATCTAACAAAATTGATAAATAAATTGTAAAAATAGCCTGCAATAAATCCTATTGTGGGCTATTTTTGTTATTGGTTAGAGGGTAGTGATTAGAAGTTAGATTTTAGAGAACAAAAGTTAGTTGGCTTTTGGGCTGTATTGGTACATAAACAAT
This sequence comes from Bacteroidota bacterium, assembly GCA_020631155.1. Taxonomy (GTDB): domain Bacteria; phylum Bacteroidota; class Bacteroidia; order Chitinophagales; family UBA2359; genus JAHDHV01. The sequence goes on from JAHDHV010000207.1 coordinate 9,858, forward strand.
TAATTACATATCTATCAACTCAGCAATTTGTCTTGACAATGGCATATTATATTTTTTTAGTTGAAATGTTTATTATTTGGGGCAGCCCCCTCTGTTTCGCAAAAAACGCTGTAAAGTATTTCAGTTAATCCAAAAGCAAGCCGTAGAGACATAGCATACTATGTCTCTCCAAATAAAAAAAGCAAGCGTTTTTGCTCAATCATCGGGGTCGGGCTTTCCGTTGCAATTCGCCTTTGCCAAAACACTGTTCGCTCTAAGCCTCGCTGATAGCTCTCTACGTTCCGCCCTCGCTCGGCTAAGGCTCTCTAGCATTTGGCTTTGGCTCATTTTCACTAAAATCCCTCTGCCAAGCCAACATTTAAATAATTTGCCATTGTCAAATTATAATTCATAATTCGTAATTAAAAACAATTCGTAATTCATAATTCGTAATTCATAATTCGTAATTCGTAATTCATAATTCGTAATTCGTAATTCGTAATTCGTAATTCGTAATTC
>JAHDHV010000208.1:0-10140 GCA_020631155.1 Bacteroidota bacterium
AATGTTACAATAGTAAAAGACTAAACTACTCATTTCTAATACTTTAGCACAAAATAGTGCACAATTAAATAGTGCTTGACACTTAAAATCTAAAAATCTAACTCACCTTTCGCTGATTTCAAAATGAGAAAACAAGAATTGAAAATAGCTATTGCAAAATACATAAACTACTAATTAATAGGTATTTACATTTTCCAAAAGGGTTCGACCCCGCTGGGGTCGTATTACTAGGTCATCATTTCCAACTAACATACTTTGACCCTGCTAGGGTCATTTATTTGTCCAGTGACCGCAGAGCGGTCAAAGTATGTTAGAAAAAAGTGAAGAGTTCTTCTTTGACCCCAGCGGGGTCACACCTTTCAAGGCTTGGAAATAAAGCGCAAAGCCCTGATAATCAAATGCTTAATGAATTAATTCAAATGACAAAAATAAACGAATTGTTATTTTATTAAATCTGTTTTTTGCGAAATAAAATCAGCGAATAGCAAGCTAAAGAGCTAAAAATCCAAAAGTCTAAAAATCTACTGATAACCAGAAGCCTGTAGCTTAAATAATTCCGCATAGTGTCCATTTTTTTCCAATAACTCCTCATGTGTTCCCAATTCTTCTAATTCACCATTATTGAGTACCAAAATGCGGTCTGCCATGCGAACCGTTGAGAAGCGGTGAGAAATTAGCACAGCAGTTTTACCTTCGGTTAATTGAGCAAAACGTTCAAATACTTCATACTCAGCGCGTGCATCTAGGGCAGCCGTTGGCTCATCTAAAATAAGCAGTTGAGCATCACGCATATAGGCGCGCCCTAGTGCTACTTTTTGCCATTCTCCACCAGACAATTCTACGCCTCCTTCAAATCGCCGTCCCAACATTTGTTCGTATTGTTGACCTAATTTTTCAATCACTGTATTGGCTAAACTTTGTTCGGCAGAATGTACAATTTGCGAATGGTCTTCTTTTTTTTCAATTTTTCCAACGGCAATATTTTCTGCTGCTGTCATTTGAAAACGTACAAAATCTTGAAAAATAACGCCGATTTTTTGCCGCAAATCCACTAAATCGTATTCCTTTAAATCGTATCCATCCAGTAAAATGCGCCCCTCGCTAGGATCGTAAAGGCGTGCCAATAATTTGGTAAGGGTGGTTTTGCCAGCTCCGTTTTCGCCTACTAAAGCTAATTTTTCTCCAGCTTTAAGGGTAAAAGATACATTGCGAATTGCCCATTTTTCAGTATTGGGATATTTAAAACCGACATTTTCAAAAACAAATCCTACTTGAATGGGAGAGGGGATAGGGCGGCCTTTGGAAGCATTTTTAATATTAGGCTGCATTTCCAGAAATTCAAAAAAATCTTGTAAATATAAAGCACTTTGGGCAATGCTAGAAAAACGAGATAAGATGCCTTGTAATAGTCCACGCAAGCGATTGAAAGAGCCAGCTAGGAAAGTCAAATCGCCGACCGTGATTACTTTGGCTACAGTTTGTAAAATAATGAATACATAAGCAGCATAATAACCGCCTGTCCCTAAAGCATTGAAAACTGTTCCCCATAAAGCCCGTTTAACCGCTAAATTTCGATTGACTTCATAATATTTATCCGCTAAACGAGCAAAACGCTCTTTTAAAAAATCAGCTAGGCCAAAAATTTTCACCTCCTTAGCCGTCTGATCGCTTGCACCGATATAGCGCAAATAGTCTAATTCTCGGCGTTCGGGTGTCCAACTTCTGACGAGTGAGTAGTTGCGCTCATTAAAATAAGTTTCACTTAAAAAAGCTGGAATAACCGCAATAATTAATAACACAATTAGCCAAGGATTAAAAACAACTAAACCGATTGCTAGGAAAAAAATGGTGATAAAGTCTTGAAACTGAGTGAGTACCTGCGACATTAAAACAACACGTCCAACAGTTTGCCGTCTGGCTCTTTCGAGTTTATCATAAAAAGCAGCATCTTCAAACTGTTGCAAATCCAGTTGCGCGGAGTGTTCAATGAGCATTAGGGAAGTTTTATTGGCAAATAAATCGCCCAATAACGCATCTAATAAGGTAATGCCTCTATTCAATAAATCGGAAGCAAAAGCCAATCCAAATTCAAGAGCCAAAAGCATCCAAATATATTGCAAATCTTGTTCTCCACTGCTCTGTACTAGACGAATGACCTCATCAATAATTAGCTTGCCAATATAAAGCATAGTTAATGGAAGGGCAGCCTTTAGGATTCGCATTAATACATTGCCAATCGTCATATACTTATTCACATCCCAAACAAGGCGAAAAAAGCGAGGCAAGTTTTGAAAGGCTTTATACCGTTCTGAAAAGCTGATTTTATCCTGTTTTTTTCGTCTATTGCCTCTCGGAGATCGTCCAGTTGAATTTGTTGTTGAGCTTGCCATTTATAGAAATTTTGGGTGTAGGGATGTAATGGATCCCTGTTGTCTCATATCTCCAATCTCTTGTCTCCAATCTCTTGTCTCAAATCTCCCATCTCACAATATCAAGCCTCTGCAAAAAATAAGGCAGATTCTTTCATTAACAGTTCCTTATTAATGGGCACAACACCAATTTGTTTGCAAACTAGACCTGCTGCGATATTGGCCAGTTCTGCGGTGGCAAATACATCTAAGCCGAGAGCTAAACCAAGTGCAAAGACGCTAATGACCGTATCACCTGCTCCTGATACATCAGAAACATTGTCGAAGTAGGCAGGTATCAATTCGTGATCGTCTTCTGAGCCTATGAAAATGCCTTTTTCGGAGAGCGTAATAATGGAGTAACTATGTCGAAGTTGACTGCGAAGTTGGAAATCTGCATCGTTTAGTGTTTCTATTTTGTTAGGATTAACTTCCATTTCTAAGCCAGTTATGGTTTCGCGCAGATTTGGCTTGAATAAGGTGCAGTTTTTATATTCTAAAAAATTGTCTGTTTTAGGATCAACGGCGGTTGGAATGCTTAGTTGTTCGCAATTATGAATGATATTGGCAATGACTTTAGGGGTTAAAACGCCTTTATTGTAATCTTGAAAAATGACTACATTAGGTTGTTCATTATATAATAAATCAATTACATTATCCAATAAAAGCAGTTCTACACGCTCATCAAGGTAGTGTGTTTGCTCATAATCATGACGTAACACATGACGACTGCGGCTAATGACACGCGTTTTAACTGTAGTGACGCGCTCTTGGTCTAAGATAATATTGGAGTTATCAATGCCATGATTTTGCAAATGTCTTTTCAAAGCATAGCCTTCTGCGTCGTCACCCACTACAGAAACGAGGATCGGGGTAGCTCCTAGTGCCTTGATATTAAGTGCAACATTAGCGGCACCACCTAGTCGCCTATCTTTTTTATATACATCAATGATTGGAATAGGGGCTTCGGCTGAGATGCGTTTCATATCCCCAAAGGCATAATCATCTAACATGGCATCTCCAATAATTAGCACTTTCAATTGGTTGAAGGAAGCAAATATTTGTTCAATTCCGTTGCTATTTCTCACAATAATTTTTTTACTGTTAAGGTTTTGGAAGTTGGCTTTTTAGACTTTTAGCTTTTTAGACTTTTGGCTGTCTTGAGCTAAAATGGTGTGTAATTTGAAATATGTCTGCTAAGTTAAGCAATAAATTTTAAAAGTTAGAGATTAGGAATTAGAAGTTGGAAATTAGACAGTCTCGTGTCTCCCGTCTCGAATCTCACGTCTATATAGAAAAAAAAAGCCCCCTCAGTTTTTAAAACTAAGAGAGCTTTATCTCAAGTGTCATGTCTCGTTTTGTTTAACCTTGTAGCGCAGCAGCACCAGCTACAATTTCTGTCAATTCTGTTGTAATTGCTGCTTGTCTTGCGCGGTTATATTTAATTTTGAGGTCGCGAATCAGCTCTTCGGCGTTTTCTGTTGCATTATCCATAGCGGTCATTCTTGCGCCGTGTTCGCTTGCATTATTGTCTAATAGGTAACGGTAGAACTGAGTCTTTAGTATTTTAGGTACTAATTCTTCAATAATGGCAATTTTATCAGGCTCAAAGATAAAATCAGGTTTTGTTTTGCTATCCTTTTCTGTTGTTTCCTTGCCTTTTTGCCCTTCTATTTTTTGAATGGGCAAATATCGTTCAACAGCAGGAATTTGGATGACTTGATTTTTAAATTGGCTATAAGCTACTTCTACTACATCATAGTTTTTAGTAATAAATTCTTTCATGATGAGCTCCGCAACTGTTGCCGTTTTATCAAAAGCTAATTTGTTGAGCAAGTCAATGTGGTCTAGGTTGAATTTTAGGCTTTTATCCTTTTTCAATGCATCATAACCTTTTTTGCCGATACAAAGCACTTCAACATTTCCTGCTGCCTTTTGTTCGCTATATTTTTCCTTAATACAAGCCTGCGCCATCTTTGCAATACCACTGTTGAAGGCACCACATAAACCGCGATTAGAAGTAATAACAACGAGCAGTACCTTTTCGGACTTGCGCTCGTTGGCATAAGCAATGTTAACATCACCCTCGGTACCTGCTACAATATTGCCCAAAATTTCGTACAATTTGGTAGCATACGGCCGCATTTTGATGATATTGTCCTGAGCTTTTCGCAACTTAGAAGCAGCTACCAATTTCATGGCTTTGGTAATCTGTTGTGTAGATTTTACTGCCCCAATTCTGTCTCGAACTTCTTTTAATTGTCCTGACATATATAGTGTTTGTCTATTTTAAATTTGGCGTTTGAAAAAAATCAGTAGAGACATAACATATTACGTCTCTACTGTTTTAATATCTATTTTTGGTATTTTAAAGCAACCTCACGAGCTACTTCTTTAAGTGCTTTAGTCACATCATCTGTCAATTTACCTTTTCGCTCTTTTAATTTAGCTAAAAGATTTGGATAACGTTTTTCAAACGCTAATAAAAAGACACCTTCAAATTCTTTTACTTTGCTAACAGGAATGTCTTTCAGTAGATTTTGTGTCCCTACATAGATAATTGCCACTTGCTTTTCTACAGAAACAGGAGCATATTGATCTTGCTTTAAGATTTCTACATTTTTCGCTCCTTTATCCAAAATAGATTGCGTAGCAGCATCTAAGTCCGAACCAAATTTAGAGAAGGCTTCTAACTCACGATATTGCGCTAAGTCCAGTTTCAATGTACCAGATACCTTTTTCATTGGCTTAATTTGCGCTGAACCACCTACACGAGATACGGAAAGACCTACATCAATAGCTGGTTTTACACCAGAGTTGAACAAGTCCATATCCAAGAAAATCTGACCGTCTGTAATCGAAATTACGTTGGTAGGAATATAGGCAGATACGTCACCTGCTTGTGTTTCGATGATTGGAAGTGCCGTTAAAGAACCACCACCTTTTACAATAGGTTTTAGGCTATCAGGTAAATCGTTCATTTGGCTGGCAATGGCATCGTTGGCAACAATTTTTGCCGCTCTTTCTAATAAGCGAGAGTGTAAGTAGAATACATCCCCCGGATATGCCTCACGCCCCGGTGGTCGTCTCAATAAAAGAGATACTTCACGATAAGCTACTGCTTGCTTGGATAAATCATCGTAAATAATTAATGCTGGACGACCAGTATCGCGGAAATACTCGCCAATGGCACAACCCGCGAAAGTGCTGTTCATTTGTAGTGGTGCAGGATCAGAAGCCGAAGCGTTTACAATACAAGTATAAGGCATCGCACCTGCATCTTCTAATCTACGAGCAATACCTGCCACGGTAGATGCTTTTTGACCTGTAGCTACATAAATACAGTAAACAGGCTCACCTCTATCGTAGAACTCTTTTTGGTTGATGATGGTATCTACAGCAATCGCCGTTTTACCTGTCTGACGGTCACCAATGATTAACTCACGCTGACCTCTACCAATTGGAATCATCGCGTCAATTGCTTTGATACCTGTTTGCAAAGGTTCGTTCACAGGTTGACGGTAGATAACGCCCGGTGCTTTACGCTCTAGTGGCATTTCGTACAATTTTCCTGTGATGGGGCCTTTACCGTCAATCGGTTCGCCAAGTGGATTGATAACACGTCCTAACAATCCTTCACCAACTTGAATAGAAGCAATGCGTCCTGTTCTTCTTACGGTATCACCTTCTTTGATGTCGCCTGAGCGTCCCATCAAGATAACCCCCACATTGTCTTCCTCTAGGTTCATCACAATGGCTTTTACCCCATTTTCAAACTCTACCAATTCTCCTGCACGTACTTGGTTCAAGCCATAGACGCGCGCAATGCCATCGCCCACCTGTAGCACAGTACCGACTTCTTCTAATTCAGTTTCGGTTTTAAAGTTGGATAACTGCTCTCTGAGTATCGCAGATATTTCTTCAGGTTTTACTTCAACCATAATTATTTATATTGATTTTTTTTGGAGTTTGGAATGTTGTAAAGTTAAAGGTTTTAAGGTTTTTGTTTTTATAAAAATAAAAAATTTACAAAACACATTATTTTTTACAACTAAAAGATTGGATGCCAAATTTAGTCCAAACTCTAAATTTATTGTTTTATTTAGATGTTAGAAATTAGATTTTAGAATAGTTTTCCAATTAATCTCATTAGAATTCTCTAACATATTTGTTTTTCTTGAAACCTCTTTTCAACTTATCTAATTTATGAGAAATAGTTGAATCGAATAGTTTATCTTCAAATTCAAGAATGAAACCGCCTATCAAACTAGGGTCAACAGTAGTTTCTAATTCTACTTGTTTTTTGCCTGTATGTTGCAATACAATGTCGCGCACCTGCTCTAGCAAACTATCGGTAAGGCCAGTGGCTGTGGTTAGTTTGGCGGAGGTAATGGCGTTGCGTTGTTTGTATTGGTCTAAAAAGGATACTGCGATTTCTGGCAAATAGGTTTCTCGGCGTTTTTTGGTAATTAAATCCACAAAAGCGGAGGTAGTGCCACTAAATATGTCTCCAAAAACGCCCTTAATTACAGCCAATTTTTTATCGGTTGTCACAATAGGACTTTTTAATAACAGCCACAAATCTCTATTAGATTTTAAGGAGTCATTTAAAACATTAATGTCGCCATGAACGCTACTTAATTCGCCACGCTCTTCGGCTAAATCTATCAAAGCTTTAGCGTATCTTGATGCTAAACGTATTGTTGACATGTTTGTTTGAATTTAATATTCGCAAATTAGCTTAACGTAATCTTTTTGATTTCTTGTGCGACAAAAGCTTCTTGCTCGTTGCTATTTTTTAATTCTCTACCCAAGATTTGTTTTGCCAATTCAATAGAGTAGGAGCCAATTTGGTTTTTTACATCTGTAATAGCAGCCATTTTTTGGTTGTGGATTTCTGCCTTAGCATCTGCCAATACTTTAGAAGCTTCGGTTTTTGCCTTATCTCTAGCATCAGCAACAATGGAGTCCTTAATTTCTTTGGCTTCCTTAATAATTTTAGCGCGTTCTTCTCTAGCTTCGTTCAACAATTTTTCATTGTCTGCTGTCAAAGCTTTCATTTCTTCTCTTGCTTTTTCTGCTTCTGATAATGCATTTTCAATTTTTTGCTCTCTAGCTTTCAGCGCATTAGCAATGGGTTTAAAGGCATATTTACCTAATATAAACCATACCAATAAAAAGATAAGTCCTGTCCAAAAAATAAGTCCAATATCAGGAGTTACTAAACTCATAATGTTGATAATTATATGGTGATCAATGGATTTTTGTTAAGCTATTTAGATTTTTGGCTATTTAGCCTTTTAGCTATTTAAAATTGAATCTTCTCCTATTTTCAGTTAGAAAAGAAGAACGCCCCTGGACCTTCCGTACAGAGGTCGTTCTTAATAAAAAATATCTTTTTCTTCTAAAAAAAGAATTGGATACCTGTATAAAATTGAGCGACACTTAGACTTTCCATAAAATATTAACAATTAATTATTTCAAGTCTTATGTATCCTATCCTATATTTAGGCACTTCTTAGAAGAATAATGTTAGAAGACAAACAACGATTGCGAAAAGGGCTGCACCCTCAATCAAAGCTGCGGTCAATAGTGTGTTTGCTCGGATATCGTCAACTGCCTCTGGCTGTCTTGCGATAGATTCTACGGAGCTACCACCGATTTTACCGATACCTACGCCTGCGCCTAAAGCGGCTAAACCAGCACCGATACCACCGCCTACTGCTGCAATGTTACCTGACATTTCTAACAATAACATGAAAAAGTCCATAACTGAAAATAAGGTTTGATTTAAAAAAAAGTTATTATTGTGTTAATTTGGAGTTCGAAAGGTTATAAAGTTACAAAGTTTTAAGGTTTTTATCTTTTGCAACTAACGAATTGAAAGGCTGAAAGCCAATCTAAGACAACCTCCAAAATTACTTAATTAAATAAGCTATGGATTATAGTAAATCCGAAATTCGGCATCTCCTATCTTATGTCTCACATCTCATGTCTCCTTCTAATGATGCGCTTCTTCGTGATGATGATGTTCTTCTAGTGCTTGACCGATGAATACGGCAGATAGAATCGTGAAAATGTAGGCTTGTAGTGCTGCTACAAACATTTCCAAGAAATTCATAAATAACATAAATGCACTAGATAAAACACTTACACCTAAACCTGCTCCTGTACCTGCCATATTTGCAAAGATAAATATCATCCCTACCAAACTCAAAATGATGATGTGACCGCCCGTAATATTGGCAAACAAACGCACCATCAATGCAAAAGGCTTCATAAATACGGAAATTACCTCAATAATCACTAAAATGATTTTTACTGCAAATGGTACCCCCGGAGGGTTAACAATGTGCATCCAATAATCTTTTGTACCAGAAACTACAATTACGAAGAAGGTAAATAAGGAAAGAGTCAAGGTTACTGCAATATTTCCAGTTATGTTAGGGCTACCTAAAAATGGTACTAAACCCAACATATTGCATATCCAAATGAAGAAAAATATGCACAGTAGGAAAGGAAGGTATTTTTCTGTTTTATCGCCCAAATTAGGTTTGGCAATATCATCTCTTACAAAAGTAATCAAGGGTTCCATAAAAGATTGTAAACCTTTAGGAACGTCATTTTTGCGGTATGCTCTAGCTACGCTGAAAAATACAAGGAACATAATCAATGCAGCTAACAACATATTAGCGACTACTTTGGTAATCGAAAAATCGTAGAAAGAAGAGCGACTTGCCGTTAGGGTTTGTCCATTATAGGAAACTTCTGTGGTTTTCGCCTCTTTATTTTTATGAACATGAACTGGAACATCCTGATCCTTTGGGAAATTTGGATCATCTACATATCTAACTACGCCATGATCAAGGATATAACCTTTGTGGGAGTTGTGTCCATGATGGAAAACACTGGACATAAACATATCAAAACCATGTTCGGGATGATAAACCATAACAGGCAAGGGAATGGAAACATCACCAAATAGATGCCAATCATTAGCATCACTAATATGGTCCATTACCATCTCTGCAAAATCAAATTCTTTTTTGGTATGTCCATCAGCATCATGTGAATGAGCATGGTCACTGCCTCCACCTGCATAGCCTGTCAATTGTATGCAACAAAGGCTCAATAATATAAGTAGAAATTTTGTATATTTCAATGGTCTCACTTTATGTACAAAATCTTTGTTTTTGGACTGCAAAGGTAATATTACTTATGCGAATAGAAAAGAAAAATGTCATTTAAAATGAATGACTTTTTTCCTTTTAACAAAACTTTGTCTAAAAGGTTGTTGACAAAGACATTATAATTGTGAATTGTGTCAAATTGTTCTTTGGGTTTAAGTCAAGCTTCTATTTTTTGGGAAAAAAAGATTAAAAACTTCTACTTATAGGCTTTTCTTTTTTATTCCTACTGTTTTTATCTCCAAAAAGATTACATTTATTTTGTAGAATTACTAGAAAAGATTTGTAAATCATTTTACTTTAAAATAATATTTTTATACTTTAGCCCAAATTAAGTGCCAAGCACTAATTAATTGTGCACAGTTTTGTTCTAAAGTATTAACTTTCATTAGTTTAATCAAACAAAGAGTACCATTTAATTATTGTGTAGTACTTTATAGACTGCCGCTATTTACTATTTTGACTAAGTAGTTAGTCAACATTAAAATGATGGGTTGATGTTGAGTGATTTTTGTTCCCTAGCAAGGCGCAAAACGTAGGCATAG
>JAHDHV010000208.1:10150-10323 GCA_020631155.1 Bacteroidota bacterium
GCTACGGCGAGGCTTTGTAACACAGCTAGGGAGCAAAAAACGCCAAAAGCAATCATCAATTTTATCTTGACTGACTACTAAGTACCCTCCATTTTTTATTTTTTTAGGAAAAACACTCTTTATGAAAAGCTTTACTTACCTACATGGACTAGCTTTTGTCCTATTACTTACCT
>JAHDHV010000209.1 GCA_020631155.1 Bacteroidota bacterium
AAACCAACTCAACATTCAAAAAAACTATTGTTTTAATTTGTGTACCCTTTTAAAACTTTTTTTCGTTTTTTTCCTTTATTTTGCCCATAATGAAAACAAGTCCATTTAAAAGCAAGCTATTTCAAAACAACTCAATCACAAATCCAAAATCACCTCATGCATTTACCTAGTGCCATAAAAGGTTTTAAAGGCTACTTACAAGTAGAACGCTCGCTATCGCCTCATTCGGTGGCTGCCTATATGCGTGATATTGATAAATTGGTGGAATACCTCGCATTAACACATCCCGATGAACGGCTGGAAACGCTTGAATTAAAGCACTTTAACGCCTTTTCGATGTGGTTAAGTGAATTAGGGATTAATAGCAGCACACAAGCGCGAACTTTGTCGGGCATCAAAGCATTTTTTAAGTATTTGGTATTGGAAAAAATCATTGAAAAAGACCCAACTCAATTGTTGGAAGCCCCCAAATTAAGCCGCAAAGTGCCTACAGTTTTGAGTGTGGAAGAAATTGACAGAATGATTGCCTGCACCGACCAAAGTACTGCCAAAGGAGTTCGCAATAAAGCCATTTTAGAAACCCTCTACGGTTGTGGACTGCGTGTATCTGAGCTCACAAACCTAAAAATTTCAGACTTATATTTACCTATTTCATTTATAAAAGTAACGGGCAAAGGGAAAAAAGAACGCCTCATTCCCATTAACCAAACAGCAATAAAGCAAGTTAAAATTTATCAAGAGGAAGTGCGGCGATTTGGTGCCATCAAAGAAGGACATGAGGATATTCTCTTTTTGAATCGCCGCGGCAGGCAGTTAACGAGGGAGATGATTTACCATATTGTTAAGGATTTAGCAAAAGCAGCAGGCATACAAAAAAATGTAAGCCCACACACCTTTCGCCACTCTTTTGCCACACACCTCTACGAAGGCGGTGCCGACTTGCGTGCCATACAAGAAATGCTCGGCCACGAATCCATCACCACCACCGAAATCTACGCACACGTCAGCAAAGACTACCTCCGCGATACCCTCGTACAATTCCATCCACGCTTCTGATTATCGTAATCCATGATCGTAAAGAAAATTCATGAATTTTCTCAACAACCAAAACCATATGAACATACTCATCCTAAACGGTCCCAACCTCAACCTACTCGGCAAACGAGAGCCTGAAATCTATGGCAGTCAAAGCTTTGAAGATTACTTTGAAGAATTGAAAAGTAGTATAGCAGAACTAACACAGGACATACAATTACATTATTACCAAAGCAATGTAGAAGGTGATTTAATCAACAAATTGCATGAGGTAGGATTTTCTTATGCAGGTATTGTATTTAATCCGGGAGGGTATACACACAGCTCTGTCGCGCTTGCCGATGCAGTAACAGCGATTAGCAGCCCTGTCATTGAGGTGCATATTTCGAATACCTATGCGCGTGAGCCTTTCCGACATATTTCTTATATCGCTAAATATGCCAGCGGCCGCATTGTCGGTTTGGGATTATTAGGGTATTGGCTAGGGGTATTGGCGATTTTGGAGAAGAATGAAGAAAGGGGCAAATTGTTAGAGTGAATTGTTGGGGCGAACTGTTGGGGCGAATTGCAATTCGCCCCAACAGTTCGCTCCGATAATTTTTTCATTATCCTTTTTCTTTCACTTCCACAGTTCCGCCGCCGCTATACGAATGAAATTCACCATCGTACATAGCATCTGCGCTGACGGGTCCCATTTTGAATTTACCCGGAGATACAGCACGTACCATATAGTAGTAGTGTCGTGGTGCATTGGTTGCGGTGGTGTAAAAATGTACCCGATCATCGCGGAAATCTTTGTGTTCGGGAGTTGTTGCATCCTTAATCCAGTCCATGCCCGGTAAATTGCTGATGCGTGGATTTTCAATTTCCAATCCTGCTGGTAAAATATCGGTTACCACCACATTTTCAACGCTTTGGGATTCGGTGCTTTGTAAACTAATTTTTACCACAATCAAATCGTTTTGCTCAAAAGTAGGCTCTGCGATTTCGCGGCCAGCACGGTCGTAAAACTCACGCCGCACTTTCAAGAAATTGTCTTTTTCCTCATAACTACCATCTGCATTTAATCCTTCCAAATTCCAGTAGTAGTACAAATTGCCATTGCCTTTTACATCTACTTTTAGTTGTTTGGCTTTGATGTCATCATAGTTTAGCACTAAATTTTTGCCCTTAAATTTGCCTACTTTTTTGCCATTGGCTAAAATATCGGCGGTGGTAAAACTTTTGTTGGCTTCTTTGGCTAATTTTCCAAAAGCTAAAAGCGTAAACACGCGCTCTTGGGTGTTCAACCATCGTTCTTTTTTGAAATCAGCAGCCAAATGTTTTGCCAAAATACCCACTTGCGGATGGTCTGGGTCCGCATCTATCAAGGTATTCAGTACAATGGCGCGGTCTCGAATTGGGGAATAGAAGCTGCCGCTAAGGGCTTTTCCTGGGGTTTCGCCCTCGTAAGCAGTCGGTAAAATATGGTCGAAGCGCGCCTTATTACCTGCCAACATATAGGAACTCGCCAATAAATATCTTCCGTCTAAACTCAGTAATTTCTTGGCATTGGCTTTATAATAATTCATCGTTGGTACATCAGGCTCTCCCATCAAGGCTAAAACGTAGAGGGCATAAGGAATTTCTTTTTTAGCAATTTCTTGGCTTTTTCTTTCCTCACCTTCATCTGTATAAAAATAGTAAACAAAAGTTTCTTTCTTTTTCAAACGTTTTTTCAAATAGCGTTTTACAGACTTAAAAGTTCTTTCATGCACATCAAAGCCTGCTTTTTGCGCCTCCCATAAAAAATGTGCAGCAAAAACACTGCCCCACCAATGCGATTCGCTCCCGCCTCGCCAATAGGAAAATCCGCCATCACCGACCTGCATAGATTGTAATTTTTTAATGGCCTGTCGAACATTATAATTCGGGTTTTTGCTATTCTCGCCTGTATTGGTTCGTAGCGTTTTTTGATTTAAATCTTTAAATAAATCGGCTAAATGTAACTGTGGGAAGGACTTAGAAATGGTCTGTTCAATACAGCCGTGCGGATAGCCAATGAGGTAGTCCAAATCGGCTGCAAACTCGGCAATTGGCGAGCGACTGATCATCACCTGCCCGTCAATGCTTTCGGGAATAAATTCATTATCCATATCCAGATTTTGCGACTGACCACCTTTAATGGAGCCTGAACCGCTTATTTTCTGCAAAGAACTTGCAGGGCGCACGCTAATATCAGTTTCTTCTGTAAATTGCTTATCCAAAGCATCCACTGAAACCGTAATTTTACCCGCGCCAACTGCTGCCGTTGCTACGACCTGAAATTCTACACGATTCTCATTATTTGCCTTCAAATTGGTATCATTGGTATTGACACCAACAACTTTTAATGGTCCTTCTGTTTTGATTTTTACAGCCGTTTCAATATCCTTAGCCGTTGTATTTGAGAGCGTTACAGGTACATTAACGGTATCCGTAGGGCTTAAGAAGCGCGGTAAACCTGTGCTAATTACCACAGGATCGGCGACCTTCATATTGGCATCGGCAGAACCAAATTGATGCTCGTCGTAGGCAACCGCCATGATTCGCAAATCGCCAGAAAACTGCGGAATATCTACTTCGTAATCCACATTTCCAGAGCCATCACTCTTTAAAATACCACTCCAATCGCTAACCAATTTCACACGTTTATTGGTAATCGGGTTGACTCTTTTACCCAAATCAAAACCACCGCCGCCACCTGTTAACGGTTGACTAGCAGCAACTTCTGGAAATAGATATGGGTAAATGTTGTAGGCATCTACATTTAAAGCGCGCTTTTGGTAAAAATAATCGTAAGGACTAGGCGTTTGATAATTTTTAATTTGCAAAATACCCTCATCCACTACCGCAAGCGTGACATTTGTATTCGGTTTGGTTTTAATTTGGATGCGTTGCTTAGTTTTAGAAAGCGATTTTTTAACTGCTGTAATCTCAATCGGCAGTTCATTGCTAGACTGTTTTGCCATCAAAGGAGCATAACCATGAGCAACCGTCAACGGTATGGTCAAATCTTTCATTGGGCGAATAAGCGTAGCAGAAACAAAGACATTTGGCACAAAATCCTCCGTTACCTCAAACGACAATTGCTTGGCTTTTTTATCCGTATCCACATACAAATGTTTCATTACATTATCGCGCTCCAAAGTGACCAACATACGACCAGAAAAAGGCGTTTTAAACAAGACATTTGCCGTCTCCCCTACTTGATAGCTATCTTTATCCAATTCAATATCTACCTTGCCTTCCTGATTTACTTCAAAAGAGGTATTTTCCGTATAACCATAACGATACGCATAAAAATCCTCCATCACATAAGCCTCTTGTTCGGGTGCAGTAATGCGAATTTCAAAATCACCAGAACGGCTAGGCGTGTACGTAAATGCTGTATTTTTTCCACTAATTTTAACCAATTTATTTAACTCCACAACTTCCTTTTTTTGCGAACGATAACGATAACGTCCGCCTCCACTGCTTTCCAAAACAGTGCGCCATTCATGTCGAATGATTTGTAAATTAGCAGGCACATTGTCCAATACCTTACCCGTTTTATCCACCGCAATTAAAGGAATTTCCAAAGGTGTTTTAGTGGACACATAAGGATCAACATTGCCGATGCCGAAGAAAACATCTTGGGTGTAAACCTCAAAATTTTGTACGCGATTCACTGGCCGCCCTGATTCATCAAAAACGGTGGCCAGTAGCTGACCTGATAGTAAGCCCATATTATCGTAACCTGCTGGAATTTCAAAGTTTTCCGTAAATTTACCCTCCTCATCGGTTTTGCCTTCTCGCTTTGTTTTACCAAAGTTTTTATTTTTTGATACCTGAAAACGATAGCCTGATAAATCTTTAACAGTAAAAGGTTTACGCTTTAAAGATAGTTCTACCTCATAGTTGCGATTGGTCGCAGGAGGCCCGAATAAATTCACCGCATTACCTAACAAACTGATCGTTTCCCCTGAACGCGTCTCCTTTTTATCAGGTTTGATGCTGACCTTAATTCGGTCAGGCATAAACTCTTCAACGCTGATGGGTTTGCTATTCAACAAAATATCGTTGTCGGTATAGACTTCTAAAGCGTAGGTGCCTGTTACGGTGCTGTTGGGTAGGTTAAAAGCGGTTTCTGCTGCGCCTTGTTGGTCTAAAACCTTGCGAACCGTTTTAAATTCTTTTCCATTGGGCAGCAACAGTTTTAATTTTACAGGAATTTTATTAGGCAATTTCCAATCATTTGTCCGAATCAAAGTGTTGACATGCATAGTTTCTCCTGGGCGATATAAGTCTCTATCACCGTAGATAAAAGCTTCATAATCAGCAGGATTAGAGCGTTTGCCGCCTACCTCAAAGCGCGTATTGCGAACCTTTGTTTTGTCGAATAACATATAGTTGAAATCGCTGCCTTTGCTGAGGCTGACCATTGCTACATCAAATATTTCTTGATTCTTTTTTTCTTGTTGGAAAATGGCTACTCCCTCCTCATTGGTGGTGGTCGTGTAAACTTTCTGGTTGGTATTGCTGATAAAAGAAACTTCTGCGCCAGAAATAGGGGTTGCATTTCGGATGGAATTAGCAAAAACGTATACTTTATCTTTTTCTTTTCTAGCAATCATGCCAATATCTGAAAAAGAAACAACTTGCGAAGCAGTAATAAACCGTCGATCTACGTCTTGCACTTCTACCACATAAAGCCCTTCATATTTATACAATTTATCATCAAAATCTAAATTAATGAGGCGCGTTTTTCCAGAACGCTCCAAATCATCGGTTTTATATTCTGTTTCGTGAATTAGCAAACCCTGTTTTTTGGTATCAAAATAACGATAAGAAACACTCCGCCAATTATCATCACGATCTCGGTAACTACGATAGCTGTACTCTTTCCCTTTTCTAAAGAAACCTTGAATATTATTTTCAAAAATCTTCGTGACCTTTACCTTCACTTTAGGCACATTGACAATTTTTACACCAATGTTTTTCAAGCCTTTATTGCTTAAATAAGTAGATTTTTTGTGTGTAAAAGTAATACTTGGCTCTAATTTGCCAAATGAAACTTGCGTGCTATACTCCTCCTCCATTTTTCCAATAAAAGTACCTGCCAACTCTTTAGTAACCGTCAACTCATAGCTTTTTTCAGGGTCAAAATTTTCACTAGACACCGAAAAACCATTCGCATTGTGTTGCACCTCAAAAGCGATGCTTGGTTTGAGAGAAATAACGGATTTCAAATTTTTAGGGTCAACCTGTTGGGAAGTTGTAACAGTGATGCTTCCTTCCATGCCATCATGATTGGCCTCAACCCCTGTGATGCGTACCTCTGCAGGCGAGCTGAGACTCACCGATGTTTTGATGTCTTTTTTAGTCGTCCAATTACTATTGACAACAGACATTCCCGTTTGAATAATGTAATATAAAGCTTTGGCATCCTTTAGTTCATCCGCCGTTTTGGTCAATTCAAATTGAATTTTTTTGTCAGGGCTTGCGGTCAATATTTCATAAGGTATTGTTTTTCCATCTATTTTTACTTCCAATTTTTTAGCAATCGCTTCAGGATTGACTTCATAGTTAAAGTTCAAGGTACCGCCAACAGTTGCTTTGGTATTATCTGTACTAGATTTTTTCCAGAAAGCAATGCCATTATTGAGTTCTAAATAAGGGGTATGGAAACTTAAATCCTGCTCATCTGCAAGTTTAAAGCTATTTTTGCTGAGGTGTTTAAATAAAATCTTGGAAGGGGTTACCTTAAAATCGGTGCTAGGTGGTAGAATATCTAATGGAGAAAACACCAATTCGTTAGTTGCTTTCCACTTAAATCGCCCTTTGACGGGAGGTTCAAAATCCATATAAGCCACTGAATCCCAAGCATGTAAAAGGGAATCGGGCATTAGATTTTCACTAAAGGTAAAAGACAGGTTTTCATTACGGTTGACCTCATCTTTACAGTTAGTAGTTAAAATTTTAACCTCTGTTTTGTTGAAATTGCAGGATGCTAAGGTCAGTAACATCCCAATCAGGCTTAATTGGACGATTTTTTTCATAGACAGTGTGATTTTTTACTGGTTTGGAAGTTTGCGGTTTAAAATGCTTGAATTGTAGAATCAGATGCTATCAAACAGGGACTATTAACCTATAAACAGTTTAACAGAATAGTGTGACATTTACAACTCACCAATAGCACAAATGCCAAATACATGCCATTTAGACATATTAGTGTATAATTTGCCTATTTAGTTAGTGTAATAATTCATTTTGCTTAGTGTTTTGAAGTAAGCAGGTATGATGTGAGTGGTCTATTATGTAATAGGAAAAAAAGAGGTAAAAAGTTCACTAAAATGTAAAAAAAATAGGAATAAATAATGTCTGAAACAGTATGTTTCATTTTTACCCTAACACTTTGGTTGTGAGATTGCTATTTAGCTTTTAGAAATTAGCGATTAGAGATCAGAAATTGAAAATTGTTTTCCGAACCTTCTTTTGTGTATAATTACTAATGATTGAGTTGTCTCATGTCTCATGTCTTAAATCTTATGTCTTAAATCTTATGTCTAAGTACTTACTGTAAAAACTACAACTGCTAAAGTTGTCGTTACAGAGATTCAAAAAATTATTATAAGTAAATTTCCTAAAGCTCAAATCACTAATCTAAGCTACTACTTTGTGTAAGCTTTCGATAACGGTTTTAAGGGCAAGAAACATTGCTCCTTTAACATCATCTCTAACCGCTTCGTCTTCCATCACCTCGACAACTGCAAAAGTCATTAGCGCACGTTGCGGATGATGTGCCATAATATTTTCAACGCTTTTGATAAACCCCTCCTCATCTTCCTTCTCAAAATAACTGATCATTTTATCATTTTTCTCATCCATTTCTAATAACACTTCTTCTGTAACCGTTGGCATATTGGCATTTTTCAAAAAAGTTGCATACCATATTTTCACTCCTAAAAAAAATAAAGTTTCTCGTTCTTCTTCTTCAAACAATTCAAATTCTGCTGTTAACAAATACATCATAACGGCAGGTTGCGTAGTTTTAAATGAATCAATAAAGTCATCAACATTTTTTTCATCAAGTATATCAACTGTCGTTGAAATCATTTGAATCCATTCTTCAGTAATAAATTCCATAAGATAGTGCTTTTTTTAATTAGAAATTAGAAATTTATAGTTACATAATTAAGTAATAATTACACATTATTTATGTTTTCAAATTGAATAAAAATCAGTGTTTTGAATTAAATAAAAAATACAGTTTCATGTGGGAAACATGAAGCTGTATTTTTTTTGTATTTATTTGACAATGGTATATTAAGGCTATGCTTGATATTACTCCTAATACTTTAATTTTAAAATTGCTTTTTAGCTGTTAGCAATCAGAGACTAAAAGATTATAAACTGGTAATAATCAATTGTTTTTAAATGTTCTAATGGGTTTAATTTGTTGATTATTAGTAATTTATAAAGCTCTGATGGCTAAAGCCGTCGTTACACAAATTTTAAAGAAGGAAAAAACCATCAAAAAAACACCTAATCACGAATCACAAATCTACGGATCAACGTTTTTGATAACAAACATTTAATAAAATCGACGTTTTGAATTGAAAGAAAAATCTAATTGACCATTGTCAAGGTTTAAATTTTTAAGCAATTTTTCCGCTTCCTCTGCAACTGCGGCAAGGTTCTCGCCCTCTGACTGCTTCATAATAACCTTTGCCCTCACAGTCGGGGCATAAATTTGGGTCTTTCGGGGGTGGCATCATTGCTTTAACCAAATATACTAAAAATATAACAACGGCTAAGACAACTAGATAAGCCAATGCTTCCATAATTGTATTTTTATTTTTATAAAAAACTAGTACTGTGAAGTGATGCTGTTCAATGCTTTTTCGATATCATCAATCACGCCTTTTTCGCTTGGACGTTTGGCATTACTATCTGCAATATTTCCAAATTTATCAATAATCATATAGCGCGGCACACCTTTAAGATTGTATTCAGTAGCCAATTTTGAGGTTAAACCATTTGCTCGTACATGTATGCCATTATTCAAACCTCTACCTAGTACAAAATTTTGCCAAACCCCTTCATCCTGATCTACAGAAATATATAAGAATACCACATCTCTATTAGCAAAATGTTTTTTCAAATGATCAACAAATTGAAATTCTT
Source organism: Bacteroidota bacterium (assembly GCA_020631155.1). Taxonomy (GTDB): domain Bacteria; phylum Bacteroidota; class Bacteroidia; order Chitinophagales; family UBA2359; genus JAHDHV01. The sequence goes on from JAHDHV010000209.1 coordinate 9,223, forward strand.
GTAGACAGGGACCACACCAAGTTGCCCAAAAATCAATGTAAACGACTTTACCCTTAAAGTCTTTTAAGGAAATCATTTTATTGGTGATACTTTTTAGCTGAAAATCAGGAGCAGTTCTGCCTGCTCCTAGTTTTGCCGATTTTTCATAAACTTCTTTTAGGGCTTTTACATATTTTGGATAAGGTACACCGCTTTTATAATCAGCAAATTGTGAACGAACTAACTCCACTTTTCCGTAAGTGCAGGCATCTAAAATGGCTTGTGCTTGTATGAAAAAAAGTGGTTTATCTCTTAGATGTTTTTTGCTAAAACGAAATAAGTCAACATAGTAATTATCCTTATTGTAACCACTATGTACGATTGAATTTTTGAATTTTCGATGGATGTATCTCGATACAACTTCTTGATATTCAGGTATGTTAATGGCTGGCGTATTTTGAATTTTTAGTTGATTCATAAAATCGAAATACGAATCTGTTACTTCAAAAGAATTAGCCGAACTGTGGAAAGAATGTTCAAAAGGATATTCCAATAATTTTACTGCCCATTCATAGTCAATTTTATCTTCTATCAAGGTTTCAAAGGCGCGAGATAGCGGATGATTTAGAGAAAAATTCTTTAAAAAGCGTTTTTTCTCTTTTCTTTCTTGGTCTACATACTGTCGATACGAAGTTTTGGGCAGTCTCACTTTTTCCTTTGCTATACTTCGATTGACTGCCGTAAGTCCATATTTTTTGTGATAATCTCTTAGAAAATTATTTGGAGATGAACCCTGGCCTGAATGTCGAATCGTTGCTTGGAAATCTCTAGCATCCACTTCCAAGTAAAGTTTATCATTCGGTCGAATGTAGATAGGAACGCCATCATCGGCATGATAAAACCTGCATATCGTAGGCTCTGAAATATCAAAATGAATGACAAAAGAACCGTCTCCCTCAATGTAACCTGCGAAATTTTCATCATCCTCGCTGATGGGATTCGTTGGAATTGCTACATTCGCCAATTTGCTTTTGGCATTGGTTATTTTGCCTAATATTTTGGTGTTTTGTGCGTATAATGTACTCACATTT
>JAHDHV010000210.1 GCA_020631155.1 Bacteroidota bacterium
CTTCCTGATATATTAGACATCAATAAATTAATTGAAATTTTAAAATCATTTGGCGTTAAGGTAGAACAGTTAACTAAAGATACTTATACCTTTCAGGCAGATGATATTAATTTAGATTATTTTGAAACCGATGAATTTCGATTAAAAACAGGCAAATTGCGCGGTTCTGTTTTGACACTCGGACCCTTATTAGCTCGTTTCAAAAAAGCTTATTTACCACAACCCGGTGGCGATAAAATTGGCCGCCGCCGATTAGATACGCACTTTTTAGGCTTAGAGGCATTAGGAGCAAAATTTACCTATAATACAGAACAATCTACCTTTGCCATACAAACAGAGGGGCTCAAAGGCACTTATATGTTGTTAGATGAGCCTTCTGTAACAGGTACTGCCAACATCATCATGGCGGCGACCCTTGCCGAAGGTACTACGACTATCTATCATGCTGCCTGTGAGCCTTACACCCAGCAATTGTGTAAAATGCTCAATCGTATGGGGGCGGATATTCGCGGTATTGGCTCTAATTTGTTGACCATTAACGGAGTAGAAGAATTGCATGGTTGCGAGCATCGCATTTTGCCAGATATGTTAGAAATTGGTAGTTTTATTGGCATGGCAGCCATCACACAGTCCGAAATTACCATCAAAAATACTGCTCCTAAAGAGCTGGGAATGATTCCGCGTGCATTTCGCAGATTAGGTATAAAATTAGAAATTCGAGGAGAGGATATTTACATTCCCGCACAAGATTTTTACGAAATCCAGAAATTTATAGATGGTTCAATTTTAACCGTTTCCGATCATCCTTGGCCGGGTTTAACACCTGATTTGTTAAGTGTGATTTTGGTGGTGGCAACACAGGCAAGAGGCAGTTTATTGATTCACCAAAAGATGTTTGAAAGTCGTTTGTTTTTTGTGGATAGACTAATAGACATGGGCGCACAGATTATTCTTTGTGATCCACATCGGGCAGTGGTCATTGGCATTGATCGGGCTTATCCTTTACGTGGTATTAAGATGTCATCGCCAGATATTCGGGCAGGTATTTCTTTGTTAATTGCTGCGCTTTCGGCAAAGGGCAAAAGCGTTATCAGCAATATTCATCAAATAGATCGAGGCTATCAAAATATTGATACTCGATTACAACAATTAGGTGCACAGATTACAAGGTTGTAGAAACAATTTGTAGAGACGCAAAATCTTGTGTCTCTACGTAACAATTTTAGGCATACATAACATGCAAGATAAAATTAATATTTTACAAGAAAAAATAGCGAAAGCGCAATTAGGTGGTGGTCAAAAACGCATTGATCGCCAGCATGAAAAAGGTAAATTAACAGCGCGAGAACGCCTTGTGTTGCTGTTAGACGAAGGCTCTTTTGAGGAAATTGGTATGTTGGTTACCCATCGTTCTACAGATTTTGATATGGACAAGCAAAAGTTTTTGGGCGATGGAGTAGTAACAGGCTATGGCACAATCAATGGGCGTTTGGTATACGTTTTTTCACAAGATTTTACCGTATTTGGTGGCTCGCTTTCAGAAACCCATGCAGAAAAAATCTGTAAAATTATGGACTTGGCGATGCAAAATGGTGCACCTGTCATTGGGCTGAATGATTCAGGGGGGGCGCGTATACAAGAGGGGGTGGTTTCTCTAGGTGGCTATGCCGATATTTTTCTGCGAAATACGCAGGCATCGGGTGTTATTCCTCAAATTTCGGCAATTATGGGTCCCTGTGCAGGGGGAGCAGTATATTCGCCTGCTATCACCGATTTTATTTTGATGGTAGAAAACACCTCCTATATGTATGTGACAGGGCCAAATGTGGTGAAAACCGTTACCCATGAAAATGTTACCCATGAAGAATTAGGAGGAGCTTGGACACATTCTAGCAAATCGGGGATCACGCATTTTGCTTGTGCCAATGAAGTAGAATGTATCAACACTCTCAAAAAATTACTAAGTTACATACCGCAAAATTGTGAAGAAATTGCGCCAAAGTATCCCTACCAATCTAAAGCAGACGAATCGCGGCCTGAGTTACTAAATATTTTGCCCCCTTCGTCTAATCAGCCTTATGATATGCGTGAAATCATAGACGGTATAGTGGATGCAGAATCTTTTTTGGAAATACATAAAAATTATGCGGAAAATATTGTGGTTGGTTTCGCTCGAATTGCAGGTCAGAGCATCGGTTTAGTGGCCAATCAGCCCGCTTATTTGGCAGGAGTATTAGACATCAATTCCTCGAAAAAAGGCGCGCGCTTTGTCCGCTTTTGCGATGCTTTTAATATTCCGTTATTGGTATTGGTAGATGTACCCGGATTCCTTCCCGGTACTGATCAAGAATGGAATGCCATCATTACCAACGGAGCAAAACTATTGTATGCCTTTAGCGAGGCTACCGTTCCCAAAGTGACAGTGATTACACGAAAAGCCTATGGTGGAGCTTACGATGTGATGAACTCTAAGCACATTGGAGCAGACTTAAATTTTGCTTGGCCGAGTGCCGAAATAGCAGTGATGGGGTCGAAAGGGGCAGCCGAAATCATTTTTCGTAGGGAAATTGCTGCTGCTGCTGATCCAGAAGCGAAATTGCAAGAGAAAGTAGATGATTATACCGAAAAATTTGCTCACCCTTATCGGGCGGCTGCTCGCGGCTTTGTAGATGAGGTGATTAATCCTGCGGATACACGTAGCAAATTAATTCGCGGATTCAAAATGTTGGAAAACAAGGTGGTAAAATTGCCTAGAAAGAAACATGGGAATATTCCATTGTAGAAGAAGTTCAATTTGGTTGTAGAATAAATTCATGAATTTATTCTACAAAAAAAAATGTTATCAGGTTTGAAGTTTTCACAACAAACCCAATAACACATAGCCTAATCTATAAAAAGCGTTCTCAAATAGCAATCACAAGATAAAATTATTTATTAAGAAAATCTAAACTTTTTTTGCTCATTTCTTAGGTTTACTAAGGGTTATTTTTGGTAAAATTAGTTGGTATTTTTTTTAAAATAATACTTTTGTGCTAAATTGCTTTTTATTTAAAGAAGGAATGTAAGAAATAGATAATGAGATCATTACAAAGATGAAAAAAAGACTTTTTTTTATTATTAAAGAATAATAAGCAATAAATTTCCTATTTTATAGCTTAATTACTTAAGTCACTTTTAGGTAAATTACCTTAGTAATCATAGGGGCGTTATTGACTAAAAAAAACTTTTTATCATTTGCATTTATAAAGAAAAGAGGCATAAACATTGATGTTTATGCCTCTTTTTTATTCAAAATTCGGTAATTAACTACTATCTGATTTTGAAAGAGATACTTGGTAGTTTACGAGTTGTTTTATCTGGACCTCTTACCTTGATGTTATCAAAGTAATAGATGCTACCAACTTTTGCTTTTTTCAATAAGTTTTTAGACTTATCGTTAAATCTCGCTCCTTTATTACCAACAATGAGGAGGTCTTGACCGCGTTCAGCAAGGGTCAGCTCAAAACCGAGTACCTCAAAGCGAGCATCGAAATCAAAGTCTTTCAAGCGAGCGATAACCCCACGTTGTGCTTTCATTTCACCTGTACCTAATGTACCACCTGATTTACCGCCAACTTCGGGTACTGGGTCGGGAACACGCTTCACACGGAATAAGTTTCTATTGATAACAGAACCGCCTACACTCAGCGCGATATTGGCTTTAGAACCATGTGGACCCGGCACACGAACAATATATTTACCACGTCCGTTTGGAACTAATTGTCCTTTATCAATGGTTGCTTTCACGTCGTCAATGCTGGCACCAGAAACGGAGAGCGAAACTGGATTATCTACACCGATGTAGAAAACGTTCATTTTGTCAGGAGAAACAACGCCTTGTGGGTCTACCTCTTTAGTTGTGGTAACTACCTTTGGCTTTTTCTTCAATTGCTCCTCTAAATCCTTAATTTTGTTTTTGAGTGGTATGGTTGGGTCTGGTTTCTTTGGGTCTTTTTTAGGAGGCACCCAATCTTTCTTTTTCTCCAGTTCTCTTTTCAAGCGTTCAATTTCTTTCTTCTGCTCGTCGATTCGCTTTTTCTGTTGGGCAATTTCCTTTTTCTGTTGTTCAATTTTTCGCAGTGCTTCTGCCAACTCTTTACTCAAGTCTTTAATTTCTGCCTTAGGCGGCACCCAATTTTTCTTTTTATCCAATTCTGCTTTCAAACGCGCAATTTCCTTTTTAGCCGCTTCCAACTCTTTGCTTAAATCTTTCACTTTTGGACGCTTAAGCTCCCAATTTTCCTCTAAAAACTTGATTCTTGCTCTAGCTTCCGCTAATTCTTTACTCAAATCTTTAACCTCTGGTTTCAATTTGAATAATTTTAACTCCTCTTTCAATTTAGCGATTTCCAAATTAGGGTCTTGCTTAGGACGAGGAATCATCGTTTTCAACTTCTCTTCCAATTCCTTAATCCGACGTTTAGCAGCTTCTAGTTCTTTACTTAAATCCTTTACAGGCGGCTTTTTTTCCACCTTTTCCACTACATTATAGCTTGTCTTGAAAGGTAGATTCTTCATTTTACCCTTGTCACCTGCTACTGCTAAACTACCACTAATTGTTTGTGAACCTAATTGCGAAGCCGTTGTTGGGAACTCTGCGACACCATTAGCACCAATAGGAATGGTTTTACCACCGATGGTTGCTACAGGATTTCCTTCTGATGGAGAAGATAAAAACACTTTGATACTTACAGGCTCGCCTTGTTCAACTTTAGAAGAACTAGGCACTGCAATTGCTTTAAATTTGTCCAGAACGATTTTAGGTTTTACGCCCCCTACTTTTTCAGAAAAACGCTGTACAATAACTGCCTCACTAGAAATCGCATCGTTTTTGATTTGATTCAAAAGGGTAACCGCACCAGCTACAGGCATTTGGTAGAAAGTATAAGTTGGCCAATCTTTCTTTTCCGAATCTTCGGGTGGGAGAGGAGCGTTAAGAGGCAGCGCACGATTAAGGTAGGATGTATCCGACTTGTAAGCTTTTGCATCTCCCTTAAATGCAGAGAATAATTTAACATATTCTGCGCGTGCTGCTTTAATTTTTTCTTCCAGTTCATAGCCTCGTTGGCCATCCACCATTAATCTGGAAGGAGTATCTTGATCATCAGGTTTTTTCAATTCGCCCGCCTCGTCTATGCCACTTTCTTGCTTCAATTCATTTTCCAAACCTTCTACAAAGGCTACAAAGTCACTGGTAATTTTATTGGCATTCTGTGCTGCATCAAAGTAAGGCTTGCCATCTGCATTTTCCTCTTTGTTAACCTTTTCCTCAAAGGCAAAAAGCATGGCATCTATTTGTTCGCGTATGGAAAGGTTCGATTTATCAATACCTCTGTTCACTACCTTAAAGGCGTTGAGTATCTCGGAAGATACACTCAGCGCAAGTAAGGCAATAAGCACCAAGTACATGATATTAATCATCTGCTGCCGCGGTTCCTTGGGTATGGACATAAGTAAAGTACTTTTTTATCTAAGCTAAATTACTTTTTAGCTTTATGAACAAAATAATTGAGGGAATGTGTGTTTTGTAATCCTACAATAATAATTTGAATCAGTTGCTTTTACTATTTCATCCTGTACTGTGTTGAAAATTTTTCGACTTGAACAGAATAAAATATTTTTGGCTTTTTATAGTGCAAATTATTATTTCTGCATTACTTTGGTTTTTTTGATGGTTCAGATTTATTTTTTTTAAAACAAGTAAATTCTTGACTATCAAAAAGCTATGTTAGTTTTTACATATATCTGCCACTTCAAGTTTATCAGCTTGATTTAGTGAAGGATATATTTGCAATAAAGTTGTTTTTGTAAAATATAAAAATCGCTGCAAAATAAGGAATAATTTTCACAATCTCTAAGGAATTGTACAAGAATATGGCAAGCAAAAACCTATTTTTTTACATTGATTTACAAACTAATTTTAATTAACGAAAAAAACACTAGGCAAGTTTCAAAATTTGGCGTTTCTTTTTATGGTTTTGAGTTTTTGGTTGTGAAATTTGGTATGTTTCATTTTCTTCCTAACACTTTGTTTCTAAAATTGCTATTTAGATATTTAGCCTTTTGGCTATTTAGCTGTTAGAAATTAGCGATCAGAAGTTAGTTAAAATAAGTCACTTTTTAATTTTTATCATGGATATAAGCTTTTGATTTTTACAATATTATGACGGCTAAAGCCTTCGTTACACCTGACCACATGCATGTGGTCAGGCAAAAAGAAATCAATCAGTAAAAAACGTCTAAAAACGAATCACTAATCTACTAATCACGAATCCACGAACTGTTAAATAACGACAAACTGTTAGGTTGAAAACTAGAAGATTTGAAACATACCTGAAATTTGAGTTATAAAATTTTGTAATTAATTAAATATTATAAATTGATAATTTGTGAGTGACCAAAAATTTGGCATGTTTCCTTATCATCCTAACACTTTGTTTCTAAAATTGCTATTTGGCTATTTAGACTTTTGGATTTTTAGCTGTTAGAAATGAATAATGAAAAATTACTTTTTGACCTTTTCTAATAGGCCTATTTTTTTAGAGTTTGGAAAGTTGCAAAGTTATAAGGTTTTAAAGTTTTTTATTTTTAAAATAAATTTTAAAAACAAGACCTATTGTTTTGTTAATTAAAGGTATACAAATTTTAATTAAATTGTTGTTATTTTAGTCAATAAAATAAAAGGCGAAAACCTAACTTAGCTCCAAACTCTAATATTTTTTTTATGTTCAAGGCATTATGGCAGCTAAAACTGTCGTTATGCAAACTATTCAAAAAGAAACCAACTATCAAAAAAGTGCCGAAATACGAATCACTAATCTACTAATCACGAATCCACGAACTGTCAAAGTAAGCACAAACTGTTTGGTAAAAAAACACCTTATTTGAAACATACCGAAAAGTAGCAGAACTTGAAACATACCAAAAATCCAAAAGCTTGGCCACGAATTAGTCAAATTGATAGGCAAGTTAGGGTAAAAAGTTGGTTGTTATGCTTATTTTTTCGTAGTATGCTAAAATATGGCATAAATTTCGCCATCAATAACCCTAACGCTAATATTTGATTCACTAACAACAATACGTTTCAATTATGCGGACATCTACCCTTTTAAGGGCACTATCTGGCCTTATTCTGATTTTACTCCTCCAAACTACACTTCCTACTGTCATTTATTCACAAGCTACCAAAAAAATCGTTGTTGAAGACCTCACTGCATCTTGGTGTGGGCTATGTCCAGAGGGCTTAGTTACCATGGAAAGGGTGCAGAACAACTTCGCGAATATCATTCCTGTAAGTATGCACATCAGCGATCCGATGGCATTGCCTGAAAACGAAGAGCTGTCAGATGTATATTCTGGTGGCGGTGTAAACCTATTTTTACTAGACCGTTATAAATTTAATGATTTGCAATTTGTTCAATTTAGTTTTGAGTATGATTTGATTGCTGAAAAAATTCAAGAGCGTTTGCAAATGACAGCACCTGTGGATGTAAGTGTCGAAAATTTACATTTTAATCCGCAAAACCGACAGTTAACTGTAACGGTACGAGCAGATTTTTATAGTAGCATCAATAATAAAAATTTGCGATTCAATCTTTGGGTAGTAGAGGATAATGTACAAAAGGTAGGTAACAATGGCTATCATCAGGCTAATTTTTTTGTAGGTTATCAGAATCATGTGTATGCAAATGCAGGCAATCCCATCAAAGACTTTGTACATCGTCATGTATTGCGTGCCATCGTTGGTGAAACATGGGGAACGGATAATAGTTTACCTGCTTCCATTAGCAAAAATAGCTCACACACTTATACCTATAATTTTACCTTAGATGAAGAATGGGATATGTCAGAAATTTATCTGATTCCACTAGTACAAGCATGGGATGAGGACTATCACTTTCGAGAGATTGTTAATGCGGATGAGATTCGCCTGCAAACTGCGCTGGATTTCGCAACTTCAACAGAGGAAAAAACATTAACTACTCCTTTGAAAGTATATCCCAATCCTGCGCTGAATGGTACAGCAGTTCGCATTGAATTTGCTTTGGCGCAAACTGCGGAAACTAAAGTGAGTGTGCTGGATATTTTTGGTAAAACGCTTACTTTGTTAAGCAATGAACGCACAGCGGCAGGAATGCAAACGCTACACTGGAATGGATGCGACCAACAAGGAAATACAGTGCCAAAGGGGGTTTATCTGATTCGTATTCAAACCGAAGATGGTAGAGAAAACATACAAAAGGTTAGCGTTTTCTAGTAGAGGTACAAAATTTTGCGTCTCTACGGTTGCGGTAAATCATATTATTTTTCATAAAAAAAGCCTTTCTTACAAACATGTAAGAAAGGCTTTGTCTTAAATCTCACTATTTAAGTAAGTAGACAAAATTAAACAACTATTGAATTTGTAATTTTATGATAGTAAGTGAATTGTCTCACGTCTCAAATCTTACATCTAAGTATTTACTTCCAAAACTCCCACCAGCGTTTAGCTCTTTTTTCAGGGGTTCTAGTTTTTGCTTTTGATGAGGTAGGTGCTTGTTTTTTGATACTGCTTAGGGTTATTGGAGCCCCTGCCATTTTAGAAGTTGGTGGAATGGCTTCGACAATACCACTAAAAACGATTTTGCGACCGTCATTTTTAAATTCTGCCTCCATATTTCTCGGAATATAGCGTCTATTGCCTACCTCAATGACATATAATTTTTCCGATAACTTTTTAACTACTCCTTTTTCATTGGCTAATTTATTGACACCAATTGTTTCGATTTTTAATGGCGTACCAGCCATGCGAACATTAGGTGGAGGCGGAGCAGTTTGTCCAGTAACGACTACTTTCATGCCGTCTTTTTGGTATAAAGCAGGCAAATTTTGAGGGGCATACTGTCCAGCAGATGTTTTGATAATGAACAAGTTACCGCCGCGTTTTTGCACAACCCCCTGCAATTGTTTGGTGGTATTAGACCAGTCAAAGTTAAAATTATTGAGCATATTATTGGTTTTATTTTTAGGCGGAGGCTTGATAACGCTATGTGTTTGTGGGCGCATCAATTCTTTTTCCTCTTTTCCTGTGATGGTTCGAGTTTTACCCCCTGCATCTGATTTCGGTGGTTTGATACCGCCTGTTGTTGCTTCTCCTGTACGACCACTGCCACGATTGCCACTTTTTTCTATGGGCTCAATGTGTGTAATTTGAAAAGGAGTTCCCATCATTCGCACATTTGGCGGTATACGTCCAATAATTCCGCTTACCAGTACTTTGGTATCTTTTGATTGTAAACGTGCAGGCAAATTTTGGGCAATAAATCGCTGCCCTTGATTATTATCAGGCACAATACCAAATACACTGGCATTGATTTTTACAATAGTGGCTTCTGTTTTTTCCAAAAAACCTACAGAGTCTATTTGTGCTTGAGCAGTAATACTCGTTTGTAGTAGTGTAATAACGAGTAATAGTAGTGTGGTAAAGGGTGATTTTAGGTTTGTCATAGATAAAAAGTATGTATTTTTAATGTATTATGGTTATGATAGAGGCAATTCATGAGTTGTCTTTAGGTGAATTGTCTCTGGGTAGATATAAACCGACCATTTTTCTATTCAAAGATAATAAATAAATGAGTTTAGTTGCGTATGGGTGTAGTCCAATAATTTCATGCTCCATTTTTCGTTAAATTGTTGATTAAAATATCCCATCTTCCTGCTAAAAAAGTAGCTCTTAAAAAAAGCAACTTATCTACATTTTTAGGTAACCAACAAGAGGAAGGAACTTTGAATCTTAAGTTGATAATTCTTCTGATAGTACTTTCCGTTACTCCGCTACCACAAGGAAGTTTTTGTTCTCCCAAATACTTGTAACTGAACAATTTAGGTCGTTTTGAAAAATAGTCTAACAAACTATTAATGGTCGGTAATCTACCTTTTCCAAGTGCTTTGACTCGCTTTGTCAAGGCTTCTAATAGGTATTGTTTGAATTCTTTATATAGACTTGCTCTGCCGTTTAAGCCTAGATTTTTTTCAGGTATGGTTTTCACTATTTTGTACAGATGTTGTGCTGCATGATAATAATCAATAGCTTCAATGTACTTATCTACTCCTACGCCTAATTTTTTAAATAAATCTTTGGTTTGATCCCATTTGTTATTTTTTTTTTCAAAAGGGTACACAAATTAAAGAAGTAGTTTTTTTTGAGTGTTAACTTGCTT
>JAHDHV010000007.1 GCA_020631155.1 Bacteroidota bacterium
GGGAGCAAAAAACGCCAAAAGCAATCGTCAATTTTATCTTGACTGACTACTTAGCAACAATTAACAATCAAAAGCTTATATCCACAAGAAAGTTCAAAAATTAATTTCCAATTTCTGCTCTCTAAGTGCCAAGCACTAATTAATTGTGCACAATTTTGTTCTAAAGTATTGACTTTCATTACTTTAATTTTAAAAAAGTGTCGTTTAATTTTGTCTAGTTACTTAATTTCTAAAAGGCTAAATATCCAAAAGTCTAAATAGCTAAATAGCCAAAAGTCTAAATAGCTAAAAGGCAATTCCACAGCCAAAATGTTAGGAAGATAATGAAACATAGCACACTTTAAAGAAAACTCCAAACAAGTTTTAACTCAATTTATAAGGCACCATCATTTCAAATGCAGGAATCCGCACACTAAACTGTTGGCCATTGTCAATTCTTTGCATTAGGTAAGTGCCATACATCCGCCCTATATCTGTGTGTAAATTACACCAAGAAACGTATTGGTAATGTTCATCAGGATAAAGAATGGGCTGTTTTCCAACAACACCTTTGCCTTCTACCTCGCGAGGTGGTGCGGTAGAGTCGAAAATATACCAATGGCGGTGGAGCAGTTGAATAGTATATGGATTGGTATTTTCAATAGTAATACGGTAGGTAAAAATATTTTGAGGTGCTTTCTCGGAGTATTCAGCGTGAAACCGCACCTCTACGCTTATTTTAACTCCTTTAGTAACGGCTGTAGTCATAAAAATTAAAAAAATGGTTGTTAGCAAAACAATGGAGTAGCAAAGTCAAAAGAAATAGCACTATTTTGTGTACTTATCAAACAGTCAACAATTAAAATTCACACTAATATAGTGTTTTTTTTTTCATCTACCAATAGAAACGGCAAAAATTAATGGCAATAAGCGTTCTACAAACAATGTTCCAACACATTTTTACTCATTGGCTAAAAAATCCAATACTACGCTTTCTGCATCCGTTTTTGCTGTTTCAAGATCATTGTTGTAAACAGAAGTATCAAATAAAGGTTGATAGTTGAGCTCCGAAGCTGCCTTTTGGACGCGCCGTTCTAGGCTTTCAGGTGTTTCCGTTCTTCGTCTATAAAGGCGAGCGCGCAACACCTCTACCGAAGGTGGCTCTACAAATACTGCTAAGGCCTGTTCCTGATAGTGGTTTTTCAAATTTAATGCGCCTTGTACATCGACATCAAAAATAACGTTCTTGCCCATGTCTAAGAGGTGGTCCACTTCACTAGTTAGTGTGCCATAATAGTTGCCATCATAAACTTCTTGCCACTCCACAAAATCTCCATTTTTGATTCGCTCTTTAAATTCATCAAGACTGATAAAGTAATAGTCTTTACCGTCTACTTCTTTTGCTCGGCGTGGGCGTGTAGTAGCTGACACTGAAAAGACTAAATTATTAATATTTTTCAATAAATGTTTCACCAATGTTGTTTTGCCTGCACCTGAAGGAGCTGCAAAGATGATTAATTTTCCTTTTTGCATAGATTGGCTTTTCTGGGTAAATAAGTATGAGTTGATTCAATAAAAGTACTGAGGGAATTGGAGGGTATGGTAATAAATTAATTCGGAGTTTGAAAAGTTTTAAGGTTAAAAAATTATGAATTATTTCTACGCTAAAAAAGCAAGTTCTTTTATATCAAATGCTTGTTGTGTTTCCTGTCCAAAACTATTTTGATAACTTAAAATAAGCTTTCCGTATTCATTTACATCTATAATTTTAGCGAATAGCAAGGACTGGTCAGCCGTCAAACGATACCAAGCCCACTGTTGGAAACGGTACAAGGCGTTCAAGTAATTTTTTTTAATTTGTGCCAAATTGTCAGCTTTTAACTGTAAATATTGCACTTCTATAAAATAGCATAATTTTTTTATCAGATTTTTTATATCATAATGTTTGCCCGTTATTTGCTGTAAAGAAATGGCATTAGGCAACTCCTCAGAAAAACTGTTTTGATTAACATTAATGCCTATACCAACAACCGAGCTGCTTAAATAATGGGCAGATAAGCTATTTTCGATCAACATACCGCCTAGTTTTTGGTTGTAATAGTACAAGTCATTTGGCCACTTTAAACTTACTCCTTCACCCAATAATTCTTTGGCAAAATGATATATGCCTAAAGCCATCGCTTGACTTAAATAGAACTGTTGTTTAGCTGCTAACATTTTGGGATACAACAATATACTTATGGTAATATTTTTGTCAGCTTCACTTTGCCAAGTACTAGCACGCTGTCCTTTTCCTTTATATTGGTGGCGAGCAGTCACCACAGTTCCTTCTACCAATTTAGCTGTTTTTAACAGTTGCAACAGATAATTATTGGTAGAATCAACATTATCAAGGCTTATAGAAACCTTTCCTAAAAAAATAGTGTTATATGAACTGTACAAGATTATTTGTATTTTTGAAATTTACTTAAATCTAACTAATTGAAAGCGAATATACAGAAAAAACAAGAACACCATAACAACTTAGCACTCTTACAGTTAATCATTGAAAGTATTTTAGATAAGAAGGGAAATCGAGTCGTTACACTTGATTTAACGAACTTAGAAGATGCTATGGCAGATTACTTTGTAATTTGTGAGGGGAATTCTCCACCACAAATTAGAGCTATTGCCGACAATATAGCACATAAGGTCAAAAAGCAACTGGGCGAACTCCCCCTCAACCTAGAAGGTATGAACAATCTGGAATGGGTTTTGATTGACTACTTTAGCATTGTTGTTCACGTTTTTCATAAAGAAAAAAGAGGCTTTTATCAATTAGAAGAATTGTGGGGCGATGCTGCTATCGTAACAGAATATTTCCCTGATGGCACACAAAGCACATTTTAAATAAAAAAAAGGAGATTTAAGATTTAAGACACAAGATTTAGGGGGATTAATTTGTTATTATAAATCCAAGTGATTCTTAATCTTGTTTATCCACTTCAATAATTTTTTTATTATTGTGAGATACTTAAATCAAATCTTATGTCTCATGACTTACATCTAAATCTGTATGCCTTCACCATAACCTAACTTATCTTTTTGTTCACAATACACTTAAAGGGGCAACTACTGCCCGATATATATGGCAAATAACGAAAGTAATACCGAAAAGAAACCTAAATTTAACCATTATTGGATATACGGCTTAATCTTATTAGGCATTATTGCGCTGAATATTATTCCACTACAGTCCAATGTAAAAGAAATTTCAGAACAGGAATTTTATCAAAACTATCTTCCTAGTGATGATATTGCAAAGCTGATAGTTGTCAACAAAGAGCGAGTGGAAGTATTTATCAAACCTGATGCCCTTAAAGCCAAAACAGACCAGTATAAAGAAGTAGCTAACAATAAATTTGGAGGTGATAATCAAGGGCCTCACTACTACTTTACCATTGGCTCTATTGATGATTTTGCAACCACTCTACGTCAAGCGCAGGAGGATAAATCTGCTGATAAACTGGTGAGTACTCGCTACGAAAAACGCACCGATTGGAGTGCAGGCTTTATCAGTTATTTATTGCCTATCCTTATCATTGTAATCATTTGGATCATCATCATGCGGCGAGTCAGCGGCGGCGTTGGCGGTCCCGGTGGTCAAATTTTTAATATTGGCAAATCACGCGCTACTTTATTCGACAAAGATTCGCAAAGTCAACTAACTTTCGACGATGTAGCCGGATTAGATGAAGCTAAAGAAGAAGTAGCCGAGGTAGTTGATTTTCTAAAAAATCCTCAAAAGTATACTTCTTTAGGTGGAAAAATTCCGAAAGGGGTATTATTAATCGGCCCTCCGGGTACAGGTAAAACCTTGCTTGCCAAAGCGGTAGCAGGTGAAGCACAAGTACCATTCTTTACCATTTCAGGCTCCGATTTTGTGGAATTATTTGTTGGTGTTGGTGCTTCTAGGGTACGCGATTTGTTTAAACAGGCTCGCGAAAAAGCCCCTTGTATTATTTTTATTGATGAAATTGATGCCATTGGCCGAGCGAGAGGACGAAATATGATGCAGGGCAACGATGAGCGTGAAAATACCTTGAACGCCCTTTTGGTAGAAATGGATGGTTTTAGTAGCGATAAAGGGGTCATCATTATGGCTGCTACCAACCGCCCTGATGTTCTGGATAGTGCTTTGATGCGTCCCGGTCGTTTCGACCGTCAAATTGCCATTGACAAACCTGACTTGAATGGTCGAGAGCAGATATTTAAAGTTCACCTAAAACCAATTAAGGTGAGCAATAATATTGATGTGAAAAAATTGGCTGCTCAAACACCCGGCTTTGCTGGTGCTGATATTGCCAATGTTTGTAATGAAGCTGCTCTTATCGCTGCAAGGCGCAATAAGTCGGCAGTAGAAATGAAGGACTTTCAAGATGCAGTGGATCGTGTAATTGGTGGTTTGGAGCGAAAAAGTAAGATTATTTCTCCTAATGAAAAAGAAATTATTGCTTATCATGAGGCAGGTCATGCTGTTAGCGGTTGGTATCTCAAACATGCTCACCCACTCCTCAAAGTAACCATTGTACCAAGAGGAATCGCTGCACTGGGTTATGCACAGTATATTCCTAAAGAGCAGTATTTATACACAACCGAGCAGTTGATTGACGAAATGTGTATGACTTTGGGCGGACGTGCTGCTGAGGATATTATTTTTGGAAAAATTTCGACAGGCGCGCAAAATGACCTAGAACGCATCACAAAAATGTCGTATGCAATGGTGTCTGTTTATGGTATGAATGATAAAGTGGGCAATGTTTCTTTCCACGATTCGCAGGGCGAATACAATTTCCAAAAACCTTATTCTGATGAAACGGCGCAACTAATAGACGAGGAAGTTCGCAAATTAATAGATACTGCCTACAAACGCACCAAAGACTTGTTAGTAGAAAAACGCCACGAGTTGGAAACCATTGCAAAGGCTTTGCTAGAAAAAGAAATTCTATTTAAATCAGATTTAGAAGATTTAATTGGCAAACGTCCCTTTGATTTAGAAGTTCAAGAAACAGATAGCAATGTAGACAGTTTCAATTCTAATGCTCAATCAAATGGCAGAATGCACTAAACTTTTTTATTAAAAATGCATTAAAAAAAGCCTCAAAATCCAGTTAAAGATTTTGAGGCTTTTTTATATCTAAGTGCCAAGCACTATTTAATTGTGCACAATTTTGTGCTAAAGTATTAGAAATGAGTAGTTTAGTCTTTTTCTATTGTAACATTAATTTTGTCTAGGTACTTATAAATTAAATGAGTGTGTCAGAAATTTAGGGAAAAACAAAATACACGCTACTATGAAAGAGGAATGTTTACTTTTCCAAAAAACAAAACATCCTTTTTTTATTGGCTTTGAGGAGCGACCTTGAAAGTTTTTGCGTTAAGCGCGAAAAAGTTTCACCGTCTTGATTTTTTGTTTCTTTTTTATCAAGCAAAAAGAAAAAAACCTAGATAATCCCAACACTTTTTAAATTAAAGTGAATAGCTATTATTATACGATTTCCCTCTTTTCTTGATACACTCAAATTAAATAAAGTATTGATGTTCTACAACATTATCTAACATCTCAAGTCTAATGTCTAACATCTCTCCAAGCTAGTTCGCTTTATCTGACATAAATTTTAACAACATCAAGCGAATATCCTCCTCTGTATACTCCTCATCATATTCCTCTCGCAACTCTTTAAGCGCGCGGTGTACCAACTGCTCCAAAAAGCTTTCTATTTTCTTAGAGCTCCGCTCCTTAATATAGTCTCTACTCCCCTTAACAATACTCTGTTCCCTTTGGTCGGTTTCTTCCACTTGATTTAAATTTTCAAAATATTCATAAACTTCTTCCTGTTGAAATTCATCTAATACATTATTTATATGATAATCTATATTCACCTTAGTACCAGAAACAATAATAATTTCAATTTCATCTAATAACGCCTCCATTGTTAAATCCAAATTCCGTGCAATGGTTTCTAATGGAATGCGTTTGTCTATATTTTGAATAATGTAAATTTTATTTTTTGACTTATTTGCTACAGATTTAATAATCGCATCTGATGGTCTTTCAATTTCATTGACCTCTACATAATCCGCTATCAATTCAATAAATTTCCGACCATATTTAACCGCTTTGCCCTTATTAACCCCTGTTATATTTTGCAATTCTTCATTAGTAATAGGATAATAAATCGTCATTTCTTCTAGCGAAGGGTCTTGAAAAATAACAAAAGGTGGTAGTTTATATCTTTTTGCTACCTTTCGCCGCAATTCCTTCAACATTTTAAACAATACCGTATCCATTGCAGCCGTCTTTGTAGAAGTAGGAGCACTTCCTGAACCATCATATTGATGATTGATTGCAATACTAATTGGATAAGGGTTTTCAATGTACTGTTTGCCTTGTTCTTTCAGTTTTAATAAGCCATAATTTTCAATATCCTTTCTAATGAAGTTTCTTAGCAAAGCATGACGCAAAATAGAAGTCCAGTATAGTGCATCTTTTTCGCTACCTTTACCAAAATAAGGCAACTGATCATGTCTAAAATCAACAATTTGTTTGATTTTTTTGCCAACTAAAAAATTAACCACATACTTGATGTCAAAATTTTCTTGTAAACAATCTATGGCATTGAGGGCTAATTGAATTTCCTTAGTTGCCTCCATTGTATCTTTAGGATTAAGGCAATTATCGCAATTTTCACAGCTTTCTGGTTGATAAATTTCCCCAAAGTAATGCAGCAAAAACCTACGTCTACAATGCCCAATCTCTGCATAGCCAATCACTTCCATCAAGTGCTGACCACCAATTTCGCGCTCTGCAACAGACTTATCTCGCATAAATTTTTCGAGCTTATTCATATCTGTATGACTAAAAAATCCGATACACTTACCCTCTAGTCCGTCACGGCCTGCTCGCCCTGTTTCTTGGTAGTAATTTTCTAAGCTTTTAGGCATGTCAAAATGAATCACAAAACGGACATCAGGCTTATCAATGCCCATTCCAAAAGCAATGGTAGCCACAATTACATGCGTTTTTTCCATCAAAAAATCATCCTGACGCTGTGAGCGAGTAGCCGAGTCCAAACCCGCATGATATGCCCCTGCCTTAATCCCATTCACGCATAACGATTCTGCAATCTCTTCAGTCGTTTTCCGATTTAAACAATATATAATACCAGACTTATCAGGGTTTAATTTAATAAATTTAATGATTTGACGAATCGCATTTTCTCGCTTCCCCTTTCCGCGTACCTCATAGTAAAGGTTAGCACGATTAAAAGAGGAGATATACTGATCAGGCTCTTTGAGTTGTAGATTTTTAATGATGTCAGAGCGAACTTTTGGCGTTGCAGTTGCAGTTAGTGCAACAATGGGTACACTATCATCAATGGCATCTACCATTGTGCGAATACGGCGATATTCAGGTCGAAAATCATGCCCCCACTCTGATATACAGTGTGCTTCGTCCACAGCAACAAATGAGATTTTTAATTGCTTAAAAAAGTCTATTGTCTCCTGTTTAGTTAATGTTTCAGGAGCTACATACAGCATTTTTGTTTCACCACTCAATAGGTCTTTCTTTACTACCTTTGTTTGATTTCTACTTAATGATGAATTTAAAAAATGAGCAATATTGTCTTTATTGCTGTAACCGCGCATCATGTCAACCTGATTTTTCATCAGTGCAATTAGCGGAGAGATAATCAGCGCAGTTCCCTCTTGCATAATCGCAGGAAGTTGATAACACAGCGATTTCCCACCACCTGTAGGCATAATCACTAAAGTATCTTTGCCGTTCAAAATACTCTTAATAATACGTTCTTGATTGCCTTTGAAGGAAGTAAAACCAAAATATTCTGACAAGGCACTATGTAATTTATCTTCTACCACCATTTCCATAATTCAATTATTATTTTAGACGTTGGATTCTTCAGCATCAAACAGTCGGGTGTTGTACAAAATTTAACGCAAGCCTATGATGCTTACTTTATTTTATTTTCTTTAAAAAAATATGTTATAATAGTTAAAAATCAATAATTACTTTTTAAGAATTTATTTTATTTTTTTAGTTAAAATTTATCATCAATCATATATGATGTAAGACATAAGATTTTAAAATATTGTCTAACTGCTTTAAACTGTTGTACTACTGATTTTTTTTTAAAAAAAGCTTTTGTACTTGTGTGAATGGATTGCTGATTAAATAAATTAAACTTCTAACAACCATAAAATCAAAAACAAACCCATTCAATACACTAAAAACATATAAATTATATTTTTTTAGGATGTACTTATTTGTTCTCTAATCCAGCAAATCATCAATTTTACTTAAATTTACAAAAAAAAATCTTAAAAGTTAAAAAAAATCTTCACCTATTGACAACAAATATTTTTCAACAGATACAACAGTTTGCCTTACAGACATTGAGTATAGAAGCCACTGCCATTGAATCCTTAAAAAAAAATATAAATAACGATTTTGTGCAATGTGTTCTCCAGATACTAGCTTGCAAGGGGCGTATAGTGTTAACAGGCATTGGAAAAAGTGCCATCATAGCCCAGAAAATAACAGCAACCTTCAATTCCACAGGCACACCCGCATTGTTTATGCACGCCGCCGATGCCATTCATGGCGATTTAGGCATGATACAACCCCATGATCTAGTACTTTGCATTTCCAAAAGTGGAGAGACCCCAGAAATTAAGGTTTTAATTCCACTTTTAAAAAATAAAGGCAATTTATTAATCGCATTAGTTGGAAATATACAGTCACATCTAGCACAAAAAGCTAATTTTGTACTCAATACAACTGTTGAACGAGAAGCTTGTCCACATAATTTAGCCCCAACAGCTAGTACAAGCGCGCAACTAGCTATGGGCGATGCTTTAGCAATGAGTGTACTCCAAATGCGAGGATTTTCAAGTCAAGATTTTGCTAGTTTCCATCCAGGTGGTACTTTAGGAAAAAAGTTGTACTTACGTGTAAAGGACTTACTTATTAAAAATACCAACCCTATTGTTTATCTAAAAAGTAGTATTCAACAATTAATTGTAACCATTAGCTCTAATCGGCTGGGAGCCACTGCAGTATTACACCCTGAAAGTAAAACTTTAAGTGGAATCATTACTGATGGCGACTTGCGAAGAGTACTGCAAAATTATCCTTTACCGCAATTAGCCGCGCTCACTGCCGCCGATATTATGACTACTAACCCCAAAACTATTGCCTACAATGCACTTGCTGTAGAAGCCCTCCAAATGATGGAAACTTACAAAGTAACTCAAATTATTGTACTAAAAGACCAACAATGTGTAGGTATGATACACATCCACAACCTAATACAAGAAGGTTTGTTATAAGTGTTGCTTTTTAGACTTTTAGACTTTTAGACTTTCAGATATTTAGACTTTGGGATTTTTAAATGTTTTTAGAGCTTGTATTAAATGGCAAGCAAACCTTACAAACACGTGACTATCAATCACTTATGAAGCACCGCTAAACTTTAAAGTGTTTAAACTTTTGGCTAAAACCTTAAAACTTTTTAACCTTAAAACCTTACGAACTTCTAAGCTCCAATTTGTTCGCTAAGTGAAAAGCTTGTAACTTTGTCAATAGGCCTGTTCGCTGTGAACAGGTCTACCATAAACAGTAGTATTGCCTCACTTTTAACAACAAACAGTTCATGAGCAACAATTATATCGGAATTATGGCAGGCGGCATTGGTAGTCGTTTCTGGCCGCAAAGTCGTCAAAAGCGTCCCAAGCAATTTTTAGATATTTTAGGAACAGGAAAAACGTTAATTCAAAGTACCTATGAGCGTTTCAAAAAAATTGTTCCCGAAGACCATATCTATATCATCACAGGACAAAACTATGTTGCGTTAGTCAAAGAACAGTTGCCTACGATTCAAGACCATCAAATTATCGCAGAACCATCTAGACGGAATACAGGACCTTGTGTTGCATATATGGCGCACAAATTACATGCCTTAAATCCACAAGCGAACTTTGTTATTGCGCCTTCCGACCACTTGATTACCGAAGAGGATGTTTTTGCGACTGCCATTAACAAAGCACTGCAATTTGCGAATAGCTACGATTCCTTAGTCACTTTAGGCATCCGTCCAACACGCCCCGACACAGGCTACGGCTACATACAATATCTGGATAATTCTGAAAAGAACGAAATTTACCGCGTCAAAACATTTACAGAAAAACCTTCATACGAAATTGCAAAAACTTTTTTAGAAAGTGGTGATTTTTTATGGAATTCGGGCATTTTTATTTGGAGTGTTGGCTCTATTCTCGCTGCTTTTGCCAAATATCAGCCCGATATCAATGACTTATTTAAAGAGGGAACAGATTTGTATAATACCCCACAAGAAACTGCTTTTATCGAAAATACCTATGCTCAATGCCGCAATATTTCCATTGATTATGCCATCATGGAATATGCCAATAATGTATTTGTTATTCCTGCCAGTTTTGGTTGGAGTGATCTAGGAACATGGACTTCTCTTTGGGAAAAATACCCAAAAGATTACGCCAATAATTCTGTTGCTGATAATGTATTACTCTATGATTCTGCGGGCTGTATGGTGATGGCACCCGATAAAAAGTTGGTCATTGTACAAGGTTTAGAGGACTGTTGTGTGGTAGATACAGAGGATGTATTATTGATTTGCAAATTGGCAGATGAGCAAAAAATCAAAGACATTAACGCAGAAGTTAAACGAATAAAGGGAAAGGAGTATTTGTAAAAAAATATTGGCTTCAAATAGACTGTGTATTCTATTTGAAGCCAAATTCTTCCAAAGTACAAGGAAAATCAGGATAATTTTCAACTTTTTGCTCAATAATATACTGTTTCAATAGTTTAAAAGGGCTTTGAGTTAACGATTTTATGATTTTGCGCTTATAACGTTTTTTTATGCCCTTCTTTTTATCATATCTATATATAAAATCCAAAAAGCGTTGAAGCTCTTTAACTTCTTTCTGTCGTTGTTGTCTAATATATTTGTTGTTTATACTCGTTTTTTCCTCTGTTTTTTCCATTCTTTTTTTATTATTCCCTTTGTTTTTAATATCCTCCTTCAAGTGATACTTTCCCGAACTTTCATTGTATATTATCAGTTCTGTATCAATCAACTCACAAGGATTTAACAACATACACTCCTCATCATAATACTCCAACTTTTTTCCATTACAGGCTCTACAAGACCAAATATAGTTGTCCCAATCAAAAGCTAACTTGGGCTTCTCTCTTTTGGGTTTATAATGATCTACTTCACCATCATAGCTTTCTTTTTTAGCTTCTTTATTCATGGTATAACGTCCACAATACCCACAATTATAGTGAAATAATCTGACCAACGGTTCTAATATTTCGGGATGTCTCCATTTTCTGTTATCTGGTTTAGGTGCTACTGCTTTTGGATTTTTCGCTACTGTTTCTAAATAGTTCTGCCACTTTTCATTATATCCTAATAATTTTTTGGGCGCAGGCACTTTTGTTTTATCTACAAAATGCATATTTATTCTTCGTTTTCAAGTCCTTGTATCAATTCTTCAATTTCTTGGTCTCGTTCTTTTAGTAACTCTTGTAACTCCCTAATCTTATCATGTTCACTCATACCAGCTTCCTCTTTACTAGCCTTCAAACGAGCTAAAATTTCTTCTTGTTTGCTAGTATCCTTTCCTTCTGATTGAAGTTGCCTAACTTTCTCTTCCAACTCAAAACGATTGTATGTTGCTTCTAAATAATAAGGATTATCAAACACTTTAGACATTAAATCATCGTATTGCCAAGCCCAATAGTCTATTTCATTGGCCTTTGCTTCTATTTTTCCTTTTTCATTTTTCGCTAATTTTATTACTTGTCCCCTATCCAATTCAAAAGTACTTAAAGGGGAGTGAGAACCTACAATAAATTGCACATTTGGAAATATATTTCGTAGCTCCTGTAAGACTTTTAGCTGCCATTTTGGATGGAAAAAAGCATCTATTTCATCAACTAAAACGATGGCAGGTTCTTGTGTAAAATCCGCACTATAAGGATAGGTTTCTTGCATTCGCTGAATAAAATGACCTGTCCAACCGATAATTGCCTTAAAACCTTGCGACAGCATATCCATGCGAATCCCTTTAGGCGCATCAAATGTAGTGACCCAAACGATAGGCGGTTGCACTTGTGTAATTTTTTTAAAAACCATTGGCTCAGACATATTGGCCACTCGCGAAATAATGTCAAATGCTTTGGTGATCAATATTCTTTCAGGCACCTGCTTTTTTGTCTTACTATTAGCCTGTCTAACTTCTTTATTTTTGGCGGCATTATCTAAATTAACCAACCAATCAACAAAGGAAGTTAAACGACCTGAATCGTGATTATTAATCAACGGAATCAAGTCATTAACATGTGCTTGTGTATATTTTATTGGGGCATAGGCTTTGCCGTTTGCTTCTGTACGAGATTGAGCAAAACCAATGATCAAGGATTTTAAAGTACTGTTAATACTTAATACCTCTGACGGAGCATCAATTGTTACTACAAGGCTTCTACTATTATCATCCACTTTAAAATGAATCGTATTTACAAACTCATCTCCATCTAAACTATAAGTCAATTTAATGTGTCCATCCTTAGCAATGGTAGCCTCATTTTTATTATCTAGTCCATACACTTTCAACATCCTATTTATTGCCTCTTGATTGATTTTATCGTGTTTAGGACCTGTTAGAGCCAATGCTATACTTCTCAAAATAGTGGTTTTACCTGCACCATTTTCCCCAACCAAACAACAAAGTTTTTCATCTAAAGGAACGGTCAATTCATCAAAATGCCCAACATTTTTAAGCGATAAATGCTTTAATATTATCTTAGGCGTATGCTGTTGTACACGTTGTTTGACAATAACTGTTAATGCTTCTAAGTCCTTATACTCAACAATTTTATCCTTGTAATGCTCAAATATAAAATCGTGGTCTTTCAAAACTTCATTCATTTTAGCCTTATTTGCTTTATCTAAAGTAACATATTTTTCAGGCTGAAAAAGAATGTAAAATGGTTTATTTAGTTTAATGCATTTATCAATTATTCGCTTTAATATACCTTTCTTGGTAAATACATCCCAAGTAACAATGATAAAAACAATTGTTGTATGCTTATCAATTTGTGAAGATGATTTTAAGTCAATGTATTTAATTCCCCATTCTTTAAAAGTCTTATCTAAAGTTGATTTATACTCTTCTACTAAACTGAGTAAACTAAAATTTTGAAAAATATAAGCTTTATGGATCTTAAAATCTGGAGATGTCTTTCTATTTTGATATTTTAATACATATTCAATTAATTCTTTAGGTTGGTTTGGTGAAATATTTTCTGGTAAAGGTAATGGATTGCCTTTTAAATTTAAATACTGTAAATTTTCTAACTGTTGTATTTCTTTTGGTAAAGATTTTAATTTATTATTAGCTAAATCAAGTACTGTTAAGTTTTTTAAACTAAATATTGATGGAAAGGTTGTAAATTGATTGTGTTTAAGATTTAGTGAAATTAATTCGACTAAATTATTAACCTCTACTGGCAATTTTTTTAATTGATTTGCTTCTAAATCCAAAACTAGTAAATTAGAAAAATTAGCTATACTTGCAGGAATTGACGTTAATTTATTATTTGTTAACTGCAAATTAGCACAAGTTGTTTGTTGCTGAATATTTATAGATGGAAAAGTAGTTAATTTTTTATTTGTATAATTAAGTGTACTCATTACATTACCTTTTTCTAAAAAAACCATTGTTGCTTTATTGCTTAAATATACCAACAAAAATAACATTTTAGTAGTTTTATCAAGTATTTTTCATTTTTTCAACTACTTTTGCCATTCTTAAAAAAAGTACAAACGAATCAATTTTAACCTCATGAAAAAAATATGCGTTTTCTGCGGTTCTAATGTCGGAAGCAAAGACATTTACACCCAAAAAGCCCAAGAACTAGGGCGATTATTGGCGGAAAAAGGGCTTGAACTCGTCTACGGCGGTGGCAATGTGGGATTAATGGGCGTAATTGCTGATGCAGTACTGGCAGCAGGTGGTCAAGTGATTGGAGTTATTCCCAATTTTTTGATGGAAAAAGAGCTTGGACATACAGGCGCAACGGAACTTATCATCACTAAATCTATGCATGAGCGCAAGCAAACAATGGCAGACTTATCTGATGCTTTTATTGCGATGCCGGGTGGTGTTGGCACTTTGGAGGAATTGACCGAAATTTTTACTTGGGCGCAATTGGGACTGCACGAAAAACCAATAGCCCTGCTCAATGTACAAGGCTATTATGATGATTTAATCGTATTTTTTGATCGTATGGTAACAGAAAAGTTCGTTAGCACAGCTAATCGCTCTATGTTGTTGAGTGATTCAAATCCAGCCGATTTATTGGAAAAAATGTCTACCTATGTGCCACCCAAAGACGGTCAAAAATGGCTGGATCGAACTCGTACTTAATATTTAGACAGGAGATATGAGACAGGAGACTTGAGATAATTAATTTATGGCAAGTCCAAATGTCATTTAACTTTATCTAAATACTTATTTTGTTTAGGCAAATAATTGGTTAAAGCTCAAAATTTTGTTGATGTAGCCTTCCAATGCGTCAATAGGTAAGCGAATTTGCTCTAGGGTATCCCGATCCCTAACGGTCACTGTGTCATCTTCTAAGGTATCAAAATCAATGGTGACACAGTAGGGTGTACCAATCGCATCTTGTCGGCGGTAACGGCGGCCAATCGCATCCTTTTCATCGTATTGACAGTCGGTTACAAATTTTAATTTATCGAATACTTTTCTTGCTTTCGCCGTCAATTCGGGTTTATTTTTTAACAAAGGCAAAACAGCTACCTTAATTGGTGCCAATACGGGCGGAATTTTCATCACAACCCTTGTTGCCATTCCCCCCTTCGCATCAGGTACTTGCTCCTCTTGTAAAGAATTGGCAACCACCGCAAAAAATAGTCGGTCAACCCCTACCGATGTTTCTACCACAAAAGGAACATAGCTTTCCTGTGCCTCCGAATCAAAATACTGTAACTTACGCCCTGATAATTTTTGGTGTTCTCCTAAATCAAAATCTGTGCGCGAGTGAATGCCTTCAATCTCTTTGAATCCGAAAGGATATTCAAATTCAATGTCGCTTGCAGCATTGGCATAATGCGCTAATTTTTCGTGTTTGTGAAATTTCAATTTATGAGCTGGAAAAATCGCTTGATGCCATTTCAAACGCTGTTCTTTCCAGTATTCATACCATTTTAATTCTGTCCCCGGTTTTACAAAAAACTGCATTTCCATTTGTTCAAACTCACGCATTCTAAAAATAAACTGACGCGCCACAATTTCATTTCTAAATGCCTTACCAATCTGAGCAATACCAAATGGCAATTTCTGACGAGTGGTTTTTTGCACATTCAAAAAGTTAACAAAAATACCTTGTGCCGTTTCAGGGCGCAAATAAACTTGACTGTCTTCCGCATCGCTGGCCAATGCGCCAAATTGCATGGCAAACATCAAATTGAACTGTCGAACATCCGTCCAATTTTTCGAGCCACTTTCAGGGCAAGCAATACCCAATTCCTCAATCAAATCCTTTAGTCCATCTAACTCATTGGTTTCCATAGACTTAACAAAGCGACTGATAATATCCTCTCGCTTTTTAGTATATTGCAAAACTCGACCATTTGTTGCACGAAATTGCGCCTCATCAAAGGCATCACCAAAGCGTTTACGCGCCTTTGCCACTTCCTTTTCAATTTTTGCATCCACTTTATTCGCCACATAATCCTCAATAAGCGTGTCGGCGCGATAGCGTTTTTTAGAATCCTTATTATCAATCATCGGATCATTAAACGCATCCACATGCCCTGATGCTTTCCATACCTTTGGATGCATCAAAATAGCAGCATCTAGCCCCACAATATTTTCATGCATCTGCACCATTGCCTTCCACCAATATTCTTTGATGTTATTTTTGAGCAAAACCCCATACGGTCCGTAATCATAAGAAGCACTTAGTCCATCATATATTTCGCTTGACTGAAAAATATAGCCATACTCCTTACAGTGTGCCGTTATTTTTTTGAATTGGTCTTGTTTATTTTTCATTGATAATTAATTTAAATCTGTCACTGAGAACAATGCTCTATTTTTTTTCGGTAAAATGCGTGCAAATATAATCAATTTGTGGATGGATTTGCTATGGTAGTAAAGGAAAAACGTTTTTTTGTATCTGGAAAAATAGGTATCTTTCAAATACCGAGTTTTTCCACCTAACAGTTTGTATTTACTTTGACAGTTTGTGGATTTGTGATTAGTAGATTAGTGATTCGTTTTGGAACGTTTTTTACTGATTGATTTCTTTTTGGATATTTTCTGTAACGAAGGCTTTAACTGTCGCAGCACTATGAAAATCAAAAAATTATACACATAATTAAAATCAAAAAGTCATTTATTTTAACTAATTTCTGATTGCTAATTTCTAACAGCTAAAGAGCCAAAAGGCTAAATATCTTGGAGTTTGGAATGTTGTAAGGTTACAAGGTTTTAAGGTTTTTATTTTTTTTAATAAATTTTAAACTTAACACCTACTGATTTCTTAGTTATCTGCATACAAAATTTAATTATATTATTGTTGCTTTAACCAATAAGATGAAAGACGAAAACCCAATTTAGCTCTAAACTCTAAAAATATCTAAATAGCAATTTTTAGTGATAAAGTATTAAGAAGGGAATGAAACATACCGAAAAATAGTACTTAAGTTGCTCTCCTCATATTTATTTATCAACAAACTATATTTTTTCAACTAATAACGGTTAGTTACTCAATGGTAGGAAATCGTAAAATGCTTGACCTATACAAAAAAAAAAGAGCTATACAATAATGCATAACTCTTTAATTTTCAGATAGTCGGGGTGGCAGGATTCGAACCTGCGACCCCCTGTTCCCAAAACAGGTGCGCTAACCGGACTGCGCTACACCCCGAACTTTATAGAATTGTTTAGTGCTTGGCACTTAAAATGGCGGTGAGGGCGGGATTCGAACCCGCGGTACCTGTTTCCAAGTACGTCGGTTTAGCAAACCGGTGGTTTCAGCCACTCACCCACCTCACCAAATGGTTTTGAAGTTTACCTTAATAACTTCATTAATATTGTCGGAACGCAAAGGTAAGCAAAAGGTTTTACTTTTTCAAAAATAGCACTGATTAATTGGCACTTTTTTTCTAAAAAAAATCATTTACTTTTTGCTTAATGTTCACAAACACATTCATAAATGATAAAAGCTTAAAAAAAGTTCCATAAATGTTTTTTTTTGCCAAAAAAATCTTTTTTTCCAAGTGTTTTTTTTCATTTTTTCAAAATACTTTTACCCATGTTTACTCGTTGAAAAATATTCTCGTTTATATAGTGAAACCTTCCTCTATTTGCAAAGTCCTTTACAGTAGGTCATTCATTGTTGAATAGGCACGGTAATTGAAAAGCAATTATCAAATAAATGTCTGAATTATTACATATTCAACCAACAAGCCTTCATTTCTAAACTATCTAAAAGCTGTTAGACGTTACCAGTAAGTGCAGTCTTTTGTAGGTTAAATATTTCAAAAAAGACGTTTCTGTGAAACTTTATTTTTATTTAACCTTATAATATACAAGATGGTCTGCCTACCAACTTTATTTTTAAATTTTTTGATAACATGAAAAAAGTAATTTCCAACCTACTCATCGCCCTATTAGGTGGCATCATCAGTGTAGGTATTTACAAAACCCTTGAAAAACCACAACAATCTCCTAACCACACTACTTCTGGTATTCAAATTATTCCTTCTAATTACAATTCACCTGATGGAGAGACTATTTTTGGCAGTCAAAATGCCTATAGCAATCCGAAAAATAAGCGTATTACTGTACCCACTTTTGATTTTACCGCTACCGCAGCGACTTCTACGCCGACTGTTGTACACATCAAAACCAAAAAAATAGCTTCTCGTGCACGCAATCCATTTCCTTTTTTTGGAGATGATTTTTGGGCTAGTCCACAACAACCCAAACAAAAAAATGGACGTAAAGAACCACTATCTACAGGTTCAGGAGTTATCATTTCTACTGACGGCTTTATCGTTACCAATAATCATGTTATTGAAAATGCGGATGAAATCGAAGTATTGTTGAATGATAAGCGTAGTTATAGGGCGCAATTAGTTGGCCGCGACCCCTCAACGGACTTGGCTGTGTTAAAAGTTAATGCACAGGGATTAAACCATATTGAGTATGGCAATTCTGATAACGTTAGGGTTGGCGAATGGGTCATGGCTGTAGGGAATCCGTTCAGCTTGGCATCTACTGTTACAACAGGAATTGTGAGTGCTAAGGCTCGAAATATCAACATTTTAGACGATAACCTAGCCATTGAGTCCTTTATCCAAACCGATGCAGCAGTAAACCCAGGAAATAGTGGCGGTGCGCTTGTTAATTTGCGTGGTGAATTGATTGGCATTAATACCGCAATTGCTACCCCGACAGGCGTATATGCTGGTTATGCTTTTGCTGTTCCTGTAAATATTGTTCAAAAAGTAGTTGCTGATATTATTGATTTTGGAAAGGTAAAAAGAGGCTTTTTAGGGGTTGCCATTCGAGATGTGGATGCGGAAATTGCCAAAAACTTTAATTTGCCTAGTATTTCAGGGGTATTGGTACAAGCGGTTAACAAACGTAGTGCTGCCGATTTAGCAGGTATCAAACAAACTGATGTCATTATTGAAGTTGCAGGTATTGAAGTCAACAGCGCACCTGAGTTGCAAGAAGTGATTAGCCGATACCGCCCGAATGATAAAGTGCCAATTATCATTTTAAGAAGCGGTAAACTAAAACGTGCAACTGTTGTTTTACAAGACGAATATTAGGAAAGTAGACAGGAGATGTGAGATTTGTGAAACAGTCATTTAATAAATAATAAAATCATTTAACTCTATTGCTTGCCAATGCCATTTGAAAGATCCATGCTTGATTTTTTTTTAAAAAAATAAGTAAAGACATTTCCACTATTCTAAGTACCTGATTTTTAATATTTTATTAGAATAAGAAGTAGTTTTTATTTTTTATTTTTATGTCATTTACCACATTCACAGTAAAAAAAAATTTTCAAGCGAACATATAAGGATGTATCTTTGCAATACTTTATTACTATCACAATTAATTTTACCACCTCAAAAAAACGTACACTAATGGTAGTTTATGCATTAAGTATTGCCGTCCCCGCTCTTCTAGGAATCTGTGTTGCCCTTTATCTACTCAGCAAACCTAGAGTGTAAGCGCATGGGAAAGGTTTTAACAGAATAACAATAAGCAGTAGCTCAATATTTTAGTTGGCTACTGCTTATTTTTTTTGTCTTTAGATATTAGATAAATAACTGATTATTCAAAAATCCCTCTTTTACTTTCCTTGAAATTGCGGCTTTCTTTTCTCAATAAAAGCGGTTGTTCCCTCTTTTACATCTTCCGTATCAAAGCAAGCACCGAAAGCCTCAACCTCAAACGCTAAACCGTCAACGCCATCGGTATAGTAGGCATCCACACATTCAATGACTTTTGCAATGGCAATTGGGGCTTTTTTTGCAATTTTCTGTATGATACCCCGACATTTATCCAACAATTCTTCCTGTGTCACCACATAGTTTACCAAGCCCAATTGTTGCGCCTCCTCAGCCTTAATCATGTTGCCTGTCATCAATAATTCCAGTGCTTTAGCCTTGCCAATTAACTGCACCAATCGCTGTGTGCCACCATAGCCGGGGATAATGCCTAAATTCACTTCGGGCTGTCCAAATTTGGCGTTTTCCGAGGCTACTCGCAAATGACAAGCCATTGCTAATTCACAGCCGCCGCCCAATGCAAAACCGTTGACCGCCGCTATAGTTGGTTTGGGATAGGTTTCCAATTGTCGCATAATGGCGTGACCATCGGCTGCCATTTTACTGCCTTCTGCGCTTTTAAAATCAGAAAACTCCTTGATGTCTGCGCCTGCGGCAAATGCCTTTGCCCCTGAACCTGTCAAAATAACACCCTTTACCGAAGCATCTGTTTGATGTTTAGTCAATACCGCTTTTATTTCTTGTAAAAGAGTGGTATTCAAGGCATTTAGTTGTCGCTCGCGATTGATGGTGATGGTTAAAATACCGTCTGTTAGGTCTGTTAATATGTATTGATAAGTCATTTATTTTATGAAGTTGTAAGGTTATTGTAGGTTAAAAAGTTGGGTATGTTTCATTTTCTTCCTAATACTTTTGAGATTGCCTTTTAGCTATTTAGACTTTTGGCTTTTTAGCTTTTTAGCTTTTTAGCTTTTTAGCTTTTTGGCTTTTTGGCTTTTTGAAATTAGCGGTTAGAGATCAGAAATTGGAAATTATTTTTTGATTTTTTTAGCTATAAGTTTTTGATTATCAACTATTTATAAGAAAATCAACGGCTAAAGCCGTCGTTACAGAACTCATTCAAAAAGAAACTAAAAAGCCCAAAAACGAATCACCAATCCACTAATTTCTAACAGTTAAAAATCCCTATTTTCTTTTACCCATTTAATAATGTATTCGACAATGGCATTGGTTTGTGTACCGGGCGGAAACAGTTCTCCAACGCCTAGTTCGTTGAGTATTTTTTTGTCCTCCTCTGGAATGATGCCCCCGCCTGTTAACAACACATCATCCATGCCTTTTTCCTGCATTAATTTCATAATTTTAGGAAAAACGGTCATATGTGCTCCCGATAGGATGCTCACACCAATGGCATCTACATCTTCCTGTAAAGCTGCATTAACAACCATTTGTGGCGTTTGACGTAAACCTGTATAAATGACTTCCATACCTGCATCGCGCAGGCTGGAAGCAATCACTTTAGCCCCTCTATCGTGTCCATCTAAACCAACTTTGGCTATTAGGATGCGTATGGGCCGATGAAACGTATGATTCATAAATAACTAGCTGTTTTCACAATAGATACAAATTGACATTAGTTCAAACTATTTGTCATTTTCTTCTTTATTCTCTTTTCGCTCTTTGAGTTTTTTATCGTCAACATTTTTATTTAAAAACTCGTTAAGTTTGTCGATATTCAAATTTGATTTGATTTCACCGAACTCATTGATGTGAATTTCGTACCCTTCTAAAGCTTTGTTGACTTGTGGGTTTCCTTCTTGTGGTTTCTTCTTTGGCAAAATGAATATTTTTTTGGGTTTAATTGCAAAATTGCAAAAAATGTTTGGCTTTGTTCAAGTAATCTGATGATCTATTTTTCGTTTAAAATGAGATGTGAGATAGTAGATGTGAAACAAGAGATTTAAGAATCACACATCCATTATGCTACAAATCACTAAATCAGCAGATTTGACATGATAAACAATTTGACGTAAGGTTCAAAATTTTATTGTCAAAACCTGCATCAACACTAAGTAATGCGGAAATAATAAGTTGCACCATAAAGGCAAAATAATAAAGGTGACTGGTTCAACTTATTATTGTAGAATTACTAAGAACTTATCTTGATTTTCTTTTTTAAAAAAAATAAAAAAACACACAAACAGCTATGAAAAAATCTACTGTATGGACGCTTTCTTTTTTGGCTATGTTAACCGTTTTACAATTTTTTTCCCTTCCCAACTATGCTCAAGTAGGTAGCAGTTGCGCTGAAGCTTTCCTCATCAATCAAATCCCATTTAGCGGAACTGGAGCAACCAATTGTAATAATAACAATACCTTTGATAGTGCAGCCCTTTCTGCTTGTACAGGTGCAGAATTTGGTATTGAGGACTATATGGATGGCAATGATTTTATTATCCGTTTTACGACTATTAATGCAGGTTGTTACACCATTCAATTGTATAATTTATCTGCTAATCCAGAAGGTGCGGGCATTTTTTTATACGAAAACTGCCCTACAGATGGCGGTACTTGTGTAGCTGTTAATGGCAGTATTGTTCCATTTATTAAAGCAGATTTGCAGGCCAATACGGAATATTATCTTGTTGTATCTTCTCCAACAACCGCCCCTTGCACCAGTTTTGATTTTTTCATTAACTGCCCTGATGAAGCTCCAGTAAACGATATATGTAGCGGTGCTTTGCCACTAAGTGATACAGGTACTAATAATGATGCAACTGCTTGTGATGAGCCTGACGAATGGGCACCTAATAATTTAGCCAATCCCAATAGCGGTGAGCCTTGTGATGGCACTAGTGGCTGGACTACCAACCACAATGGCGTATGGTATGTTTTTAATAATGCTGTTGAGCAGGATGTAACACTGAATATTAATAATATTGTTTGCACAGGCTCAATAGGACAAAGTACCTTGCAGTTCGGTGTTTGGTCGAATACAGGGACTTGTGATTTGTCGCAAGAAACTTTCTACGGCTGTCTGGTAACTACTGATAATGCTACTTTTGTGTTGCCCAATCTACCCGCAGGCGATTTTTATCTTTTTGTGGATGGCACCGCAGGCTCGCTTTGTTCTTGGGAGTTTGAAAGTGAGGAAGTCTTATGTACACCACCTAATTTGGAAAGTCCAAACAGTAATACAACTACGCTTTGTGTAGGTGAAAGCATTACTTTGAGCGCGAATATTACAGAAGGGAGCACTCCTGTAAGCTTAGAATTGCTAGAAAATGGGGTGACTGTAAGCGTGAGTAACGACCCAAATGTTGACGAATTAAGTTTTGAGATTAGCCCAACAGAAGATGTGAGCTATCAAATTATCGCGACAAATACTTGTGGCATTTCACAGAAAACCTTTGATATAGTGATGAGTACGGCTGGTCTGAATCCGCCTGATGTGATTTCTACTTTAGAC
Source organism: Bacteroidota bacterium (assembly GCA_020631155.1). Classification (GTDB taxonomy): domain Bacteria; phylum Bacteroidota; class Bacteroidia; order Chitinophagales; family UBA2359; genus JAHDHV01. Next base: position 22,894 of record JAHDHV010000007.1, read on the forward strand.
TTTTGTATAGGGGAACCTTTATCTGATATTGGGGCAATTCCCGTTTCAGGGGGGGAGTTAACTTGGTATGATAGTGATCCTGCCATTGGTAGTCCGACAGCTATTTTTACAGGAGAAAATTTAACTTTAAGCGATTTTTTGGATAATACAACATTGGGAACAACGAATTTTTGGGTGGTGGAAGGCTCTGGAAATTGTGTGAGTGAGGCCGCTCGAATCACTATAAATATCACAGATGGCATTGAATCCTTATTGGATTATGGGCAAAGCGTTTTTTGTGTTGACGAAACAAACCCTGTCCCCAATGTAAGTATTGAAAGTGGTACCTTTTCAGCAGATAACGGTTTAAGTATCAACGCAACAACAGGTGAAGTTGATTTATCGTCAGCAATACCCAGCCAAATATATACCATTACTTACGAATTATCAGGCAGTTGTTTTCAAACCGCTACCACAACTTTACAAGTTGAAAGTGTTAACATCAACCCAATTTCATCCATAAATATTCAGGAAGGAATGAGTGTTGTATTTGAGGTGACTGCAACGGCTTCATCAGGCGAAACGGTAGGACTTGTATTGTCACCGAATAACCTAACTCCAGACATCACAACGACTTATGAGGTAATCGCTACTACTGCCAATGGTTGTAGTGCTTCAACTCCGGCAATTGCTTTTGTTGAGGAAGTGCCTAAAAATTTAATTCAGTTTCCCAAAGCTTTTTCCCCTAATGAAGATGGCATTAATGATGAATTTACCGCTATTATTTCACAACAAAATACTATACGCACTGGCAATTTAGAAATATTTAATCGCTGGGGCAAAAAAATCTACGAAACCCAAGATTTCACACAGGGCTGGAATGGTTTACAGAGTGACGGCTTGCAAGAAGCTACGCTTGGCATATATATCTATGTATTAACACTGGTTTTTGAGGATGATACAGAGGAATTATATAATGGTACTTTTACGCTGATTCGGTAAACAGGACTAATGACACATTAAAAATTAGCGATAGTCCTTTAAAGCTCGATCAAGATCGCGTTTTTGGTCTTTTTGCCTAATAGATTCCTTTTTATTGAAGGCTGATTTACCTTTGGCTAGTGAAATTTCTATCTTAATCAGATTTTTTTCCGATAAAAATACTTCAATAGGAATGATAGTTAAGCCCTTTTCTTTTACTTTGGTTTGTAATTTTCGGAGTTCACGCCGTTTGAGTAGCAATTTGCGGTCTCGCTTAGGTTCGTGATTGTAAATGCCGCCTTGCTTGTATTCTGAGATGTGTAAATTCATTATCCACAGTTCATCATCTTTAAACGCACAATAGGCATCACTAAGGCTAACCTTGCCATAGCGTACCGCTTTTACCTCTGTTCCTGATAGTATAATACCTGCTTTATACCGATCAATAAAAATATATTGATAACGAGCTTTCCGATTTTCCGCAATCACCTTAATTTCTCTTACTTTTGGCTTATCCATTTTTTTATTTTTAATATTGCGTATTTTTCAATACAAATATTTCTATAACCACCATCTACACAACCTCTAAAACCTATCATTAGTTCCCATAAAGAATGTTTGTTGTCTCATTTAGTTTTTTTCACCAATTCGATTTGTTGTTGTAGTACTTCGGGTAGGTCCTCATAGTAATCCACATCATTTAAGGTAGACAAAAAAGCATAGTTTTTTTGCAATACGCGAATATCTGCTATTGTGTTTTTCAAAACAGTGTCGCTACTCCATTGTTTATTAGCAAAAATAGTGGTGCATAAAACTTTCATTCCTAACAAGTAATAGCCTCCATCTTTTGCAGGGCCTATCACAAAATCATGTTGATTTAAGTGTTGATAGGCAGTTTTTATATGTGTTGACTCCAATTCCCAGCAATCACTACCAATAATGAGTGCTTTTTTATAACCATTATCCAACACTTGTTTAAAAGCAACATACATACGATAGCCCAAGTTGCCTTCTGCTTGTACCCGTTTTCGATACACTTTACCTGTCCAAAGTTCATCTTGTTCAGGAACAAAATCAGCATAAAAAAGGTGGATATCTACGGCTAAATCTTTGACAATTTTTTGAGTGTGTTGCACCAACTGTTTGTAAATGTGCAGCGCAGCATCATTACCAATGGTACTAGCGAGTCGAGTTTTTACTTTTCCCTCAATAGGGTTTTTTACAAAAATAAGGAGTGCGTTGGGATGATTCATAGCATGTTTGTTCAAAGAGATAATGCCACAAGTTACAAATTTTTAAGTTGCTACACCTTATAAAACAAAACTATATTTCAGAGGTAGGCTTGATTTCAACATTTAAGTTCCCAAATGCCTCTTTTCTATTCAAATTTCACTGTAAAAACATTTCGTAAATTACACATCCTGTCATTCTGAACTATTTTTCTACATATATCCGCCCGATTGTTGGCTGCTCACTACCAGTTGGCTTTTCGAGGCTTACCACAAAGTGTGCTACATCTTTTATATATTTTAAGTGAAAAAAATTATCCTTATCAGCTTGATAATTAAAAACGCCTAAACTTTTATAGGGTTGGCCTTCCGCCATTCTTGCCCAAAGTTGGTACTGTAAGCCATTCATAGAATTAGGCAAGCCATTGGCATCTAGGTATAATTTTTGGGTAGTTGGATTACGATAAATCACTGCCGAAGCTGCTGGATGTTGTGTAGTGCCTTTTAAAGCAATAGATTGATTATCGGGATGCTTCAAGGCATTGAAATTTTCCTGAATACGTTGAACATCTCGCCGCATTAATTCGTATTGTTGTTTGATCACTTGTTTATCTTGTTTCAAATCATCAATGGTCTTATCTGTGGTCTGTAGTTGACTGTAAAAATACCAATTAGCGAGTAAACTAATGGTTAATATCATTAATGCGAGAATGTATTTTATATTTTTCATTTAGAAGTTAGATTTTTAGATTTTTAGACTTTTAGACTTTTAGACTTTTAGACTTTTAGAAGTTAGACTTTTAGAAGTTAGATTTTTAGAATCAACGAATCACGAATCAACGAATCAACGAATCAACGAATCAACGAATCACGAATCAACGAATCACGAATCAACGAATCAACGAATCAACGAATCACGAATCACGAATCACGAATCAACGAATCAACGAATCAACGAATCAACGAATACACAACTATTATTTCCAATATGCAATCTTTTTTTTTGTGCATTAAAAAAAATATATTAATTTCCGTATCCAATTTTAATCATTCCTAATTCATCTATAAAAATGTCTTTTTAAGTATGAAAATTAAAGAAATCACGCAATATTTAGAAACAATTGCTCCTTTAAAATACCAAGAAAGTTACGACAATGCAGGGCTTATTGTTGGTAATCCCAATGCAGAATGTACCAAAGCCCTGTTGTGTTTAGATTCAACCGAGGCCATCGTTGCAGAAGCCATTGAACGAGGCTGTAACTTAATCATTGCACATCATCCAATTGTTTTCAGTGGCTTAAAACAATTAACAGGCAAAACATACATTGAGCGCACCATCATCGAAGCCATCAAAAACGATATAGCCATTTACGCAGCACATACCAATTTAGATAATGTATTGACAGGAGTTAACCAAAAAATTTGTGATAAATTAGGCTTAGTCAATTGCAGCATTTTACGCCCCAAAAAGGGTATTTTGAAAAAGCTACAAACCCTGTGTCCACTAGCTGCTGTTGATCAGGTTCGCAATGCCTTATTACAAGCTGGTGCAGGACAAGTGGGCGACTATGCCGAAACAACTTTTAACATCTTGGGGGTGAGTACTTTTCAAGAAAATACCCCCAATGTAACAGGCGCGCATCAGGGAGAAATGAAAATTGAAACTGTTTACCCTGCTCATTTGGAGAACCAAATACTACAGGCATTGTTTAAAGTACATCCACATGAAAAAGTGAGTTTTGATATTATTGCTCTGGAAAATGCTTATCAACGCATTGGTGCAGGTATGATTGGGGAGTTGGAAAAGCCTTTGAATGAAAGGGATTTTTTAGAACAACTCAAATCAAAAATGAAAACCAACTGCGTGCGCTACACAACATTGCGGCGTAAAAAAGTGAAAAAGGTAGCTATTTGTGGTGGCGCAGGAAGCTTTTTGTTGAATGATGCCATTGCAAAAGGAGCAAGCGTTTTTGTAACTGCTGATTTTAAGTATCATCAGTTTTTTGATGCAAATAGTAAAATTGTTATCGCTGATATTGGGCATTATGAGAGCGAACAATACACAATTGAGCTATTTCAGGAGTTATTAACAGAAAAATTTAGTAATTTTGACGCACTTTTATCCAAAGTGAATACCAATCCTATCAAATATTTATAAAAAAAATAAATAAATGGCGAAAGTTCAAGAAATTACTTCTACTGACGAAAAGCTAAAAGCACTGTTTCAACTGCAACATATAGATTCTAAAATTGATGAAATTAGAACCTTGCGCGGTGAATTGCCTATTGAGGTAAAAGATTTGGAGGATGAACTAGAAGGTTTACAAACACGTATTAATAAGCTCAACAAAGAGCTAAATGAACGTAACACTTTCATCAACAATAATTTAACCAATATTGAAACATCAAAGGAACTCATCAAAAAGTATGAATCCCAGCAAATGCAGGTGAAAAATAATCGGGAATACGATGCGCTTACTAAAGAAATTGAGATGCAAAATTTAGAAATCGAATTGGCTAACAAAAAAATTCGAGATGCTAAAGTAGACATCAACAATAGGGAGCGTTCTTTGCGAGAGGCTGAAGACAAAATCAATAACAGAAAGAATGATTTGGATTTGAAGCGCAAAGAGTTAGAGGTGATTACTGCCGAAACACGCAAAGAGGAAGCAGAATTGCTGTTGAAATCTGAAAAATCAAGCGAAAAAATCGAAAATCGCTTGATCAAAGCTTATAAACGAATCAGAAAAAGCTACCGTAATGGTTTGGCTGTGGTTATTGTTGCTCGCGACGCTTGTGGCGGCTGCTTCGGAAAAATTCCGCCACAACGACAATTAGAAATCAAACAGCGTAAAAAAATCATTACCTGTGAACACTGCGGCCGTATCTTAGTAGATGCAGGTATGGAAGAAGAAGTGATTATTTAATTGGAGACATTAGACAGGAGATGTGAGATGTGAGATGTGAGATGTGAGATGTGAGATAAAGTTAATACTGTCTTATTTTGTCTAAAATAATCCTATTTTTTCAAAAAAAAGTGTTGGTTATACCAACAAATAAACACTGACTTTAAAGGTTGTTTTCTGTTGACTTATAGGCGTAAGTCGGTGCAATAAAAACAACTTTTAAAGTCTTTTTTGTACCTACTAATCATACAGCAACGGTACGTAATTTTTTTTCGTTTTTAAAAAAAAAGACATAAGATAGGAGATTTAAGAGACTGATTATGAAAATCTTATAATTAACTATCAGTGTCTAAAAAAAACTTACAACTTTTACCTCTATAGCCTCCAAAAAATTCTAGCACTTTGACCTTTTGCCTTAAAACATCACTTATCAATATGAAAACAAATTACTTTTTATTATTCCTTTGTATAAATTGCTTGATTGTATTCAGCATACAAGCACAACACTACCACGGCTATGATCCAGAGTTGTCATCACAACCCGAACAAATGCTGGATTTGATTGATTTTCAAGCGAATGAATCCATTATTCCTGTAGCTGCTCAGTACCAATATAACATTCATTGCTTGACTGCTGTTTTCAAAAATACTAGTCTCAATGCGGCGGCTTTTTTATGGCATTTTGGCATTGGCGACTCTACCAATAATCAAGAACATCCAAGCTATACTTATCCCGAAGCAGGTGATTATGAGGTTACACTAATTGCCATCAGTGATAAAGGTAGTCGTGATACAGTCACCAAAGTCATTCAAGTGTATAACTGTTATCCTGTTGGTGTGACAAACCAACAACCAGCCTTCAAAGAACATCGTATTTATCCTAATCCTAGTCATCAACAATTAACTTTTGACTGGCAAGTATTGGATATATTCAACAGTTATACATTGCAAATATTCAACATTAAAGGGCAAAAAATCCTTCAAGAACTTGATATTTCCCAATCCACAACAACGATTGATATAGCAGCTTTAAGAGCAGGCACCTATTATTATACACTCACCAACCAACAAAATAAGCGACTATTATCAGGGCGTTTTATCAAACAGTAACACAACTACATGAAAAAACACTTGACTTTACTATACTTTCTACTGATTAGCCAACTTAGTTTTGCACAACTTTGGACTTGGGCGGAACGTAATCCAATGCCTGAAGCAGTTGCAAATAATGCCATCACTTCCGCAACAGTTGATGGTGTTCCCTATGTATATTCCTTTGCTGGCATCAATGATAGCAAAATTTGGTCGGGGATTCATTTGCGTTCTTTCCGTTACAACACACAAAGCGATATTTGGGAAACAATTCCTTCCTTGCCCGATGTCGCAGGAAAGGAACGCATTGCAGCAGGGGCAAGTACGGTTCGCAACAAAATTTATATTATTGGTGGCTATCATGTGCAAAGCAATGACAATGAAATATCCATTGACAAGGTGCATATTTTCGATCCTGAAAGCAATACTTACTTACCAGATGGGGCAGCAATTCCCATTCCCATTGACGATCAGGTGCAAGCAGTTTGGCAAGATAGTTTGATTTATGTGATTACGGGCTGGAGCAATACGCGCAATGTAGCAGATGTGCAAATTTACCATCCTAACACCGATAACTGGACGGCAGGAACACCCGTTCCCAACGCAGATTATGAGGTTTTTGGTGCTTCGGGAGTCATCATTGGCGATACGATTTATTATGCAGGTGGCGCAACTTTTGGCAGCAATTTTCCATTGGGTAGCTTTTTCCGAAAAGGCTATATTCACCCCACAAAACCCGATTCCATTACATGGAGTAGCGTACAAAATCCATTGGCATTGGGCTATCGCATGGGCGCAATCACTACAGGAAGTCGCGCGGCATGGATAGGTGGTTCAGCCATCTCCTACAACTACGATGGCATTGCTTATAATGGTAGCGGCGGTGTACCTGCCTTAGACCGCATTGTTTTATATGAACCTGCAACGGGAGAATTGTCTGCCACAGAAGGGGCTATTTTACCTGTTATGGATTTAAGAGGCATTGCTCAAATTTCTGAAAATGAGTACATTATCGCTGGTGGGATGCGTGAGAATCAAACAGTAACAGACAGGGTGTTTTTACTCACCAATCTGGATTTTTTATCAGTAAAAGAGCCTATTCAACAGCCCAATATTCGCCTTTACCCCAATCCAACACAACATGCTTTAAACATTGCTTTTAACAACAGTTCTCCCCTGCCCTATCATTTTCAACTATTTGATTTACAAGGGAGTAAGATTATTGAAAAACTTTCTTTACTGGAAAAAAATATTACGCTGCCCACTTTACCAATGGGTTGTTATCTAGCCAAAATTCAACAGGGTAAATCTATTTTTTGGGAAAAGGTTTTTTTGGTGGATTAAAAAATAACATGGCTATAATCGTCCTTAAGGGTGATATATTGGGCTTTTTTTATTATTTGGGGCTATCCCCTCTGTTTCGCAAAAAACGCTGTACAGAGACTATACCAATCAAAAAGAGAACTGTAAAGACATAAAATCTTGCATCTCCAAATATAAACAAGCGTTTTTGCTCAATCATCAGGGTCGGGCTGCCCGTTGCAATTCGCCTTCACCAAAACACTGTTCGCTCTAAGCCTTGCTGATAGCTCTCTTCGTTCCGCCCTCGCTCGGCTAAGGCTCTCTAGCGTTTGGTTTTGGCTCATTTCCACTTGCATCCCTTAGCCAAGCCAACATTTAAATAAATTATCTCATGTCTTATGTCTCACATCTTATGTCTTTTTATATCGAATATAAGTCTGCAAATCCTTATCGCCTCGCCCCGATAAATTCAATACTACAACATCATTCGGTTCAAATTCCATTTTTTCTAGCGCGCCCAAAGCATGTGCTGTTTCAATGGCTGGAATAATGCCCTCTGTACGCGACAACAATAAACCTGCTTCCATCGCTTCCGCATCGGTGACGCTGTAAAAGGCAGCCCTAGTCGTTTCGTATAGGTGTGCATGAACAGGGCCAATGCCCGGATAATCCAAGCCTGCCGAAATAGAATAAGGCTCAACGACTTGCCCATCTTCGGTTTGCATTAATAAAGTTTTGCTGCCGTGTAAAATTCCTGCTTTGCCGAGTTGTGTTGTTGCTGCCGATTCACCACTATACAAGCCCAAACCTGCTGCTTCTACGCCAATCAGTTGAACGTCTAACTCGTCTAGGTAGTGATAAAACGCCCCCATTGCATTGCTGCCGCCACCCACACAAGCTACGATATAATCAGGGTTTTCACTGCCCGTTTTTTCCTTTAATTGCCAGCGCATTTCCTCGCTAATCACCGCCTGAAAGCGTGCCACCATATCGGGAAATGGATGCGGTCCCACAACCGAGCCGATGATGTAATGCGTATCTGTCGGATGGTTGATCCAGTGACGCATCGCTTCATTGGTCGCATCTTTTAGCGTTTTACTGCCACAAGTCGCCGCCACAACCTTTGTTCCCAACAATTTCATACGCTCCACATTCGGTCTTTGACGTTCTATATCAATTTCTCCCATATACACAATGCACTCCATACCCATGAGCGCACAGACCGTTGCGGTTGCTACTCCATGCTGTCCCGCACCTGTTTCGGCAATGATTTTCTCTTTGCCCAAACGTTTTGCTAGTAAGATTTGCCCCAAAGTATTGTTGACTTTATGCGCTCCCGTATGGTTCAGGTCTTCCCGTTTGAGGTAAATTTTCGCGCCATATCGCTCTGATAATCGTTTGGCAAAATACAAAGGCGATGGCCGACCGACATAATCCCTGAGTAATTGTTGAAATTCCTCTTGAAAGCTACTTTCATTGATGATGTCGAGGTATCGTTCTCGCAATTCTTTGATATTGGGATATAGCATCTCTGGAATGTATGCCCCTCCAAAATTGCCGTAAAATCCTCGCTCGTTGACTTGGTATCTGCTGTTGGACATATGAAAGTTGTTGAGTTGTTTTGTTTACAGTGTAAATATGGTTAAATAATTGGGGAATCCCTCGCCGAAAATATGGTCTGTAATTTCAGGATTGCCTTCGGCGACTTACTTTTTGCATTCGCCCAAAAAGTAAGCAAAAACGCTTGTCAAAAATATCGTTCCTACGCTGCAAAGCCTGCGCTTTGCTACCGATTTTTGACCTGCCTGCGCTTCTTTTTCGCAAATTCTAGTAATATAGTTTCATAGCTCTACTCTTTAGAAAAAATGATGACTTTTACGTACCCTTTTGAAGCTTAAATTGAAGCTAAATATCTAAAAGTCTAAAGAGTCAAAAGGCAATTGTTTTTTAAAATCCAGTAATTGATTTATATCTTTCCTTGCTGGCTCTATTTCAAATTTGCTATTGACATCTAATGCATAAATATTGATTTCTGTAGATTGTAATTGCCTGATTTCACCAATGCTATCTAATCCAATGCCGCCGCTTAGGAATAAGGGAATAGGGCTATTGTAGGTTTTTAGGATTTGCCAATTAAAGCGGATGCCATTCCCTCCATAATTTTTTCCTTTGGTGTCGAATAAAAAGTAATCAACTGTTTTTTCATAAGGAGTGAGTTGTTCAAAATCAAAGCTATTACCTACTGAAAAGACTTTCATTACTTTTACACCCATATTTTTTAATTTGCTGCATAATAGTGGGGTTTCATCGCCATGTAGCTGCACCATCTCCAATTGATACCACTTTATTTTACGTAAAATATACGCCTTATCTGCATTAACAAAAACGCCTACTTTTTGGATGTTTGTAGGAATTGCATTTATGATATTTGGATCAAAATCTTCTCCAACAAAGCGTTTGGATTTTTCATAAAAAATGAATCCCATATACTCAGGCTGTACTTGTTTTGCAATATTATGAATATTTTCCAGATATTTTAAGCCGCATATTTTTAGCTTGTAAGTGTTTTGATTGTCTGTTTGTTTTTTTTTAGACATGAGACATGAGATTTGAGACAAGAGATATTTAGATTTTAAAATCTATAATTAACGATCAAATCAATTGATTATAAGTTTCACTTTATTCATTTTCTCAATAAATTGCTGACAGGCTTGTGCAGGGTCTTTTTGTTTCATAAAATGTTCGCCCATTAAAAAACCGTGAAAACCTGCTTTTTTTAGTTGTAAAACGGTCTCTACTTTTGAGATGCCACTTTCCGAAATTTTGACAAATTCATCAGGGATTTGCTCCAATAGCTGCAAGGAGGTATCAATAGAAACGGTGAAGGTTTTCAAATCGCGATTATTGACACCAACCAAATGTAGGTACTCATTCAAAGACTGCTCCAACTCGCTTTGATTGTGAACTTCCATCAGAACTTGCAAACCTAGTGAGCCTGCAAACTGCGCCAATTGCTTTAGTTGCTTGGGTTCGAGGGCAGCAGCGATGAGCAAAATCAAATCTGCACCATAAGCTTTTGCTTCCAAAATCTGATATTCATCCACCATAAAATCCTTTCGCAACAATGGCAAAGTCGCATGTTTCCGCGCTGTTTGCAAATCAGTTGTTGTACCACCAAAAAAGGTTTGATCGGTCAACACCGAAATCGCCGATGCGCCTGCCTGTTCATAGCCTTTTGCAATGTTCTCTACCTTTACATCCCCATTGATCACGCCTTTTGATGGCGACTGTCGCTTGATTTCTGCAATAATGCCTAAACCATTCAAAATGCTTTCATTAGCGGCCACACATTCCCGTTCAAAAAGGGGCATTTTTTCCAATTGAGCCGCACTTAATACCGCTTTTTTTTGTGCTACTTCTTGGTATTTATGGGCTATTATTTTGTCTAAAATGTTCATTTATTTTTTGGTTGTAAGGTTGAAAAGTTGCAAGGTTTTAATGTTGGAAAATTGCAAGATTTTTTTATTGTAGAAATCATTCTATGACAAATCACCAATCACGAATCCACCAATTTATGAAAACTTGACAGTGCTTTGCCGCCTAATAGTGAATCTTTGGCTCTTGCGATGGCATTAGGCAAGGAAACTGTAGGCTCCGCCGTATGAATGGCCATGCCTGCATTGGCACAAACAACTGCATTTTGGGCTTTTGTCCCTTCGCCTTTCAGGATCGTATAGAAAATTTTGGCTGCTTCTTCTACGGTTTTACCGCCTGCTAATTCAATAGGATTGAGCTTGGGTAAGCCCAAGTCGCTAGGCGATAACAACCGTTCTTTCACATTGCTAATTGCCTTAAATTTGCCCGTCAATGATATTTCATCGTAGCCGTCTAGCGCATGAAGAATACAAAAACGCTTATCGGTTTGCTGATAGAGGTAACCGTATAAACGAGCGAGTTCTAGGCTAAATACACCCACCATTTGCCGAGTTGGAAAAGCGGGGTTGACCATCGGGCCAAGCATATTAAAGAAGGTTTTTACACCCATTGCTCGCCGTATTGGAGCAACATTTTTCATGGCTGGATGAAATAGGGGGGCATGTAAAAAACAAATTCCAGCTTCTTCGATTTTTTGGCGTAAATGGTCTACATCATTGCTAAATTGATAGCCTAATTGTTGCATCACATTCGACGAGCCTGATATGGAAGATACACCATAATTGCCGTGTTTAGCGACTTTTACGCCTGCGCCTGCCGTCACAAAAGAGGATAAGGTGGACACATTAAAGGTGTCTTTGGCATCGCCGCCTGTACCGCAAAGATCAATCACTTCGTAGTCGGATAAATCAACGGGGATGCATAGATTCAACATCGCATCGCGGAAGCCTTCTAATTCGCTGACGGTGATGCTCCGCATGATGAAAACGGTCATAAATGACGCAATTTGAGCAGGATTGTACTGTCCGTTGGCTATGTTGGTCAATATTTCTTTTGCCGTTTCTTTCGATAGGGTTTTGTGTTCGTATAAGTGGTTGAGTATTGCTTTCATGTTTATTTATTGAAAGATTTAAGATATAAGACATAAGATGTAAGATAACTAGCTGTGTTATCATCAATTACTTATAGCAGATTTAATTAAGTTTATAAATCTAGCCAATTTTTCATCATTACTTTTCCGTAGTCGGTTAGAATGGATTCGGGATGAAATTGTAGGCCGCGCACATCGTAGGTGGCGTGTGTAAGTCCCATTACATAACCATTGGCATCAAGGGCGGTAATTTGTAACTGCTCATTGACGGTTTCGGGTAGGACTGTCCAAGAGTGATAGCGCGCTACGTTTATGGTTTGAGGCACTCCTTGAAATAAGGGTTCGTCTGTTGTTTGAATATTGATAGGCGTTGCTAATCCGTGCAAAACTTCATGCATATTGTTTAAACTTGCGCCGTATACCTCGCCAATTGCTTGATGCCCTAAACAGATGCCTAAAATGCTTTTGCTTGCCCCGTATTGTCGAATCAAATCCATTAAAATGCCTGCTTCAACGGGGATGCCCGGCCCTGGTGAAAGGAGTATTTTATCGTATTGTGCCACCGCTTCCAATTCGATTTTATCGTTGCGGTAGATGTCAGGTTCGTGTCCCAATTCTCGGATGATGTGAACGAGATTATATACAAAGGAATCGTAGTTATCAAGTACTAAAATTTTCATAAGTACTAATTAATTTCAGTGGTTATAAATACTTAGACATAAGATATGAGACATAAGACTTGAGATAATGACCGAATTATCAATAATTTATGGCAAGCCCAAATGTCATTTAATTTTGTCCACCTGCTTGTATTTTTTAAAAATCTATAGTTTTTGAGCAATATCTAGTGCTACTTTTAAGGCTCTTAGTTTATTATTCACTTCTTCTAGCTCACTTTGCGGATTTGATTTTGAGACAATACCTGCTCCTGCCTGATAGTAGAGTTGATTGTTTTTACTCAAAAAAGAGCGTATCATAATGGCTTGGTTAAAGTTGCCATTGAAGCCTAAATAACCAATACAACCACCATAATAACCGCGATTATTTGGTTCATATTTGTTGATAAGCGTCATAGCCATATGCTTGGGTGCACCTGACAGCGTGCCTGCTGGAAAAGTGTCCGCGACCAATTTTAGGGAGGACACATCTGCCTGAATATCGGCGGTTACTTTGGACACCAAATGGATAACATGGGAATAAAATTGGATTTCCTTAAACACATCAACCGTCACATTTTGACCATTTCGGCTTAAATCATTTCGCGCCAAATCAACCAACATCACATGCTCGGAATTTTCTTTGGGGTCTTGAAATAGCTCCTTTGCTTTTTCGGCATCCTCTTTATCATTGCCTGTCCGCTTGAAAGTACCTGCAATCGGGTGTATGCTCGCATGATTGCCTTTAATGACTAGCTGTGCTTCTGGTGAGGATCCAAAGATTTTAAAACTACCATAATCGAAGTAAAAAAGGTACGGTGAAGGATTTATAGAACGCAATGCTCGATATACGTTAAATTCATCGCCTTGAAAAGCTTGTGAGAATCGCCTCGCCAATACAATTTGAAATACATCGCCGCGCTGACAATGTTCCTTGCCTTTTTGAGTGATTCGCAGAAAGTCATCATCACTCATATTGGCTGATTCTTCCCCTTTAACCTGAAAATTATATTTGGGAATATTGTTGTTCATCACAATTGCTTCCAAATAATCTAGCTGACTTTCTTGCTCTGTATCATATTGATGTTCAAAAATGTAGAGTTCATTTTTAAAATGATTAATCGCAATCACAAACTGATAGACTTGGTATAAAACATCGGGAATTTGTCGCGCTTCATCGCCATAGGTATTAATGTTCACTTCCTCAAAATAGCGCACCGCATCGTAACTGCAATAGCCAAATAAACCATTGGTGATAAAGTCAACATCGGTTTCTGTTGCCTCAAATTGCTGGGTAAAAGCCGTTAACTGTTCTATCACAGGCTGCTCCTTGATGCTTTTTTCTGTGGTTTGCCCATCTGGAAAAGCCGTTGTGACCGTATATCCTTTTACTTCAAAACGAGCAATGGGATTACAACAAATGTAGGAAAAGCTGTTTTCGCTGCTGTGATAATCCGAACTTTCTAGTAAAATGCTGTTGGCAAAACGGTCTCGTAAACGCAAATAAATACTCACAGGTGTAACGGTATCTGCCAATAGCTTTTTATAGCTTGTCGTTAATCGGTAGCGAGTTTTTGGTGTTTTGGTTATGGTGTTAGACATTTTTTATTGAGTTTTTTTTAGTTTTTTAAAAATGTGTAAAATATGATAAAATCAGTGGATTAGACTTGGCAAAGGGATGCGAGTGGAAATGAGCCGCAGCCAAACGCTAGAGAGCCTTAGCCGAGTGAGGGCGGAACGCAAGAGAGCTATCAGCGAGGCTTAGAGCGAACAGCGTTTTGGCAAAGGTGAATTGCAACGGGCAGCCCGACCCCGATGATTGAGCATTAGGAGCGTCAGCGACTTTTGCGAAACAGAGGGGATTGCCCATACAATAAAAAACCACAATATATCATCAGACTGTTATTCGCACATTTTTTAGCGTTGGTAAACCTGTTAATTGCCGCACCTCTTTAAGCGTTTTTTGCGCTTGTAAACGGATGGTAGCAGAAGATTCTTGTAGCTGCTGTTTTACCTGTTTGCGATTGGACATTAATTCTGCTCGCTTTTCTTTAAATGGATTGGTTATTTCCACTAAAGCATCTGCAACAACCGCTTTAAGGTCGCCATAGCGCAAGTTTCCAGCTTTATAAGTGTCCATCAAAGCATCGTAATCTGCTTTTTTATTGGACACCTTGAGCAATTCAAATAAATTTTTCACCCCTGCACTCATTTCGCCATTTGTGGGTGCGCCACTATCTGTTACTGCCGAGCGCACTTTTTTACGTAAGCGTTTTTCGTCTCCAAATAAAGCGATGTAGTGTTTTTCGCCTAAGCTTTTGCTCATTTTTTTGGTTGGGTCTGCTAAGGATAATAATTTGGGAACTTCCGCAAATAAGGGCTCAGGATGTACAAAATATTCCTTTTTCAAACGCTGATTAAAGCGGACTGAAATATTGCGCGAGAGTTCTAAATGTTGCTCCTGATCTTTCCCAACAGGCACATAATCAGCGTGATAGATAAGAATATCGGCGGCTTGCAAAACGGGATAAGTAAACAAGCCTGTTGAAATAAAGTCGTTTTTGCTGGTCTCGGCTATCTGTTTGGATTTATCCTTGAACTGTGTCATTCGGCTGAGTTCACCAAAAGAGGTAAAGCAACTCAGTATCCAACAGAGTTCGGTATGTTCGGGAATAAGCGATTGGATAAATACATTTTCCGCTTTGATACCACAAGCCATTAAATCAATGGCCATTTGATAGGTGTTTTTTCGCAATGTATCAGGATCGTAGGGCATGGTCATTGCGTGATAATCTACAATACCATAAAGGCATTTGTACTGTTCTTGTAATTTGACCCAGTTTTGGATGGCACCAAAATAGTTACCAAAGTGTATATTGCCCGTTGGTTGTATGCAGGATAGTATTTGTTTCATATTATTAGAATGCGTAAGTTTTTTGGTTAAGGTAGAGACGTAAAATTTTACGTCTGTACAAGGTTTTGAAAAAAAAGCCAATAAAAAAAGGCTCACTGTGTAAACAGAGAGCCTTCTGATTGATATAGACAATAATTTTCTATGCACATATCAAACCCATTTACACAAGATTGTATAAATTGTGTACCACCACCAGTTTGTATGTAAAGAAAAATGTCTCATCAATACTTTTGTTGACAATATTAAAGCATTTTTTGGAAAGTCGCAAGTTTTTCAAGGATTAATTGTCTTACTTTGACTAAAAAAGAGGCTTTTTACAATAGGCAAAAGTGGTGGTATACATGTATTTGAGCAGTTTTACAGAAGGACATTTTTTTCAAATGCTTTAACCGCAGCGCGCATTTTATCTGAAATAGGAGCTTTTTGCCCTGTTTTATAGTTAAACATCACCACAACCCCTTGCCCGACTGCTGCTTCGCCTATTTTTTCGCTAATAATTTTATGCTCCATCACAAAGCTAGACCGCCCCATAGAGACAACCTTTACGCCAACCCAAATCGTATCAGGATAAGTCAGGGCTTTTTGAAATTGACAAGCTGTTTGTGCTAGTATTGGCCCAACATCAACATTATCTTGTAGCTGATCTATTTGCACTTCGTCAAAATATTTGATACGCGCACTTTCAAAGTAGCGAAAATAAACCGTATTATTGACATGTCCGAAGGCATCCATTTCGCCCCAAGCTACTTTGAGTTGTATCTTTATAGGAAAGTCTGCTAAAAAATCATTCGCCATTATATTTGTAATTTATTGATTGAGACGTAAGATAGGAGACATAAGACTTGAGATAATGAGTGAACTATTAATGATTTATGACAAGTCTAATTGTTGCTTAACTTTGTCTAGTTATTTAATACATTACATCTGTAAAATTATAAAGGCACAAAGTTGATAAAAAAAGCTTAGAACAATAACAAAGGAGATTTATTTTTTGCTCTAAAAATAGTATGTTTCATTTTCTTCCTAACACTTTGGTTGTGAGATTCCCTTTTAGCTATTTAGACTTTTGGATATTTAGCTTTTAGCAATTAGAGATCAAAAATTGGAAGCTAACCCTCAAATATTATCCTATACATAAGTTACTAACTATTAATTATTTAAAAGAATTAAAATGACTAAATTCGTCTTTATAGAACTCATTCAAATCACAAATCTACGAACAATAAGCGTATACTATTTAGAACTCATCTAAACGAAAAAATTCCAATGAAAAAAGTAAAATTCTTTTTTAAATTATTTATAACTATCGGTATTATTCAATGTTTAAGTGCTTGTGAAAATAGCATGGAAGATATTGAAAATGTGACAGAGCAGTTTAAAACGGCTGTAGAAACCATTAAAGGAGTGGAAATGATGTATAGTGAGTCTGGAAAAGTTCGGGTACAATTAAAAGCTCCTCTCTCATTGCGGCATAAAACAGAAGATCCTTTTGTGGAATTTCCAGAGGGGGTTGTTGTGCATTTTTTCAATGAAGAATTACAAGAAAGTAGCATACTGTCTGCTAATCATGGGATTCGCTATGAGCGTAGGCAAAGAACAGTGTTGAAGGATAAGGTTGTTTGGAAGAATAAAATTAAACAGGAAAAATTGGAAACCGAAGAATTGATTTGGGATGAAAAGCAGAAAAAAATCTACTCCGATAAATTTGTCAAGATTACAACTGCTAAAGAAAGTATTTTTGGGCAAGGCTTTGAAACAAATCAAGAATTTACCAACTACAAAATTCGCAAAATTACGGGCACAGTTCGCGTAAAAGCAGATGAATGGAAGCAGTAGTTTAGACTTGAGATGGGAGACAGGAGATTTGAGATTTTTCTCAATAGATTTTTTTATAGGTTGTTTATTTTTTTATAAGAAGTCATAAATCCTTGTTTTTATTTTTTAAACATCGTTTTTTTATTTTTTAACAACAAAAAATCACTTTTAAACAACAAATGCATTGTTAAATGCGTTAGACAAACAAATTCACCAGAAATTCAACCATTAACTACACCATTTCTAAAAATGACTTTGAACACGCTTGTATGTTTTTTTGAGTAAGTAGTTTAGATTTAAGATGCAAGACATAAGATTTAAGACATAGGATTAAATTTATTGTTATCTACGTTTGTTTACCTACTTGCTTACCAAATTTAATTTTTTTATGGTGTAAAAAAACATTCACCTGATACCTATTTCTTGATAAGTAGTCTTTATAATATCAAGATATACTGTAAAAAACTACTTATTTTTACACCATGCATCATTGTTTTTAAAAAATACTATTTGTTATGAACTGTGTAAGTAAAGTTAATCAACTATTTTGGGTTGTACTGCTACTGTTAAGTGTTGGGTTATATTCTTGTGGTGGTGGTAAAAAGGCGCAAACAACTGCCAAAGACCCTAAAAAACCGAAAGAAACGGTCAAAACGGACATTAAAAAGACTGAAAAGGAGGCAAAAGAAACGGTCAAAAAACCAGTAGATGCAACAAAGGCCAAAACTGATACAACGGCTGCTGTTGCTGGGAGTGAAGCAGAGTTTAAAGTGATTGAGGAGAAAGATAGATGGGGTACAGATAGCCTCGAAACGGTTAAAAATTATTCCCTCTATCGCGAGTTTTTCAAACAAGGGGCTTATGAAGATGCTTTTCCTTATTGGCGATATGTATATAAAAATGCACCTTCGGCACGTAAAACGCCACTGATGAATGGGGTACAAATGTATACCAAATTATTAGACCAACAAATTGAAGCAGCCGTTTGCGGTGATGGTACAGAAAAACCAGTTGAAGGCAAAGTCAAAAAATCTATTTGCAAACGCAAGTCAAATGGTGGTTTTAAGGAGTGGAAAATCAAAGACCAAGCTGCTTTTGATGCTGCTTTTGATACGATTCTGATGCTTTACAAAGTTCGAGAAAATTATTTTGGTGAAAAAGGCTATTTAACAACCCGAAAAGCACGCTTATACGATACTTACAAACCCGGAGATAAGGAAAAAATTAAAAAATTGCGAGAGGATGCTGTTTTGCAAGAAGCAGAATATGCTTCCTACGATATGGTGTATGCCCATTTTAATGATAGATTGGTGGATTTAAAGGAGGGTAATATCAGCCAAGATACCATGTATCAAATTTATGACTACCTCGCTGATGTGGTGGATTTCAATGCAGATACCTCCAACAATTCTAAATATGCAGATAGGTATGTGAAATATGGAGATAAAATGGCGAATAAAATTGACTTACTTCGACAAGCGGATGCAGAATATGAGGATACGCTTAGAATATTGGAAGAACAACGATTGATTACAGAGGAAAAGCGCAAAATAGCCGAAGAAAAACGGAAAGCTTATGATGAAGCTGTAGCTGCTTCGGAGGCTTATAAAAAAGATAGTATAGAATATGCTACGAAAAAGGCTAAGTTTGATCAGGTAAATGCTGAGATTGCGAAGTTTGAGCAGGCAACAGCAGAAATGGAAGCATACAAAAAACAACAAAAAGAATATGAGCAAAAACAGAAGAAAATAGCAGAAAGATTGGCTAAAGCGAAAGCAGATAAAGATGCGAATGATGCCAAACGCGAGGAATATGAAGCAGCTTTGAAAGAGCAACAAGAATATGAGGCAAAAATTAAACAAGCACAAGATTATCAAAAACAATTACAACAACAACAAGGTCTCTATGCTCAACAAGATGCAGCACATCAAAAGACATTAGAGGAGTATAAAAAAAGACAGGAGCAGTATCAAAAAGATTTAAAAGAAGCAGCCGAAAGACAAGAACAGGCTTTGAAAGATGCAGAAGAAGCAAAGAAAAGAAGAAAAATAGTTGTTGAAAGACAAAACGCGTTAGACAGTGGTGCTTTTGATGCCAAACCTAAGCGCACCGCTAGTCGCTCCTCGATCAAAACTTGTGCGGATGCAAAAAATAAGTATACTGACTATAAAAACAATATACAGTCTGCAAAATACCTTTATGCCAGCTTACAACGTCTCAATTGCAAAAGTGACCCTGCTTATACTGATGCCTTGCTTAAAATGTTAGAACTCGAACCAACGGCAGCACGCGCAAGACGTGTGGCGCAATTTTTCCACAGTTCAGGACAAAAAGCAAAGGCAATGAAATATTATGAACAATCCCTTGGTTTGGAAACTGACCGAACCAAAAAGTCGAAAGTATATATGACATTGGCAGCCTTAGAACGCAATAAAGTAAAAGGTTTGACGGTAGCCGTAGCCAAAAAAGCGCGAAGCTATGCCAAAAAAGCGGCTGAATTGAACCCTAGTTGGGGGAAACCTTACTTATTTATTGGCGGCTTGTATGCATCAAGTGGTCCTTTATGCGGTCCTGGGCGTGGTTGGAAAAGTCAAATTGTCACCTGGCCTGCAACAGATATGTGGGAAAAAGCCAAAGACGTAGACCCTTCTGTATCAGGAGAGGCTAATAAGAGCATCAACAATTATGCACAGTATTACCCAACTACTCAGGATGGCTTTATGAATAATGTAAAAAATGGACAGAAATTTAAAGTGCCTTGCTGGATCAATACAACTACTAGAGCACGCTTGCGAAAGGAATAAATCATTACCAAACTTACTGTTACCTATTTCACTACACTACATCTAAAGTAAACAATTTGATAGACCAAGTTTAAGCCATGCTTCTCCTATATTTATTTAGCAGCTATTCTCGGTTTGATTTATTTTCTATGCAAATGTTAAATGCTTGATTATTAGGTTTTTATGAGAATTTTAGTTAAGCTTTACGAGTTTTGAAATATAATATATAATTATTGGGTAGCTCGAAGTCATGCTCTATACTAAAATTTAGACCTTTTTACCCTTTAAATTCTAGGAAAATCAAGCAAAATAGGGTCTCATATTATAAGAATTCCAAACCGAGAATAGCTGTTTATTTAGAGGAAGTGTGGCTTTTTTTTTTATAAAAAAAAATTATTGTAATCTAATGAACCCTGTTAGAACCGTTTCGTAAAATACCTTTACAAAAACCCTAAACTATGATAAAATTCAATTACTACACAATTTTATTTCTAACAACTATTAATTCTTCATTTCTTGCATTTTCCCAAAATATCCACTTGCAAAACCTCCCCATTGATGTCATTGTAAACAACAAACAACTGCTACATCCCTTCATAGGTGGGTTCAATAATCCGCAATTTTCAGAGGCCGATTTCAATAATGATGCTATCCTTGACCTATTTATTTTCGATAATGAAGGCAATGTGTCCCTAACTTTTCTCAATAATGGAACGATAGGACAAGTAGACTATGCATTTGCCCCTAATTATAGTCGCTATTTTCCCGAAAACATCACCCAATGGGCTATGCTTAGAGATTTCGACAAGGATGGCATACACGACCTATTTGTACGAGCCAATGAATCGGCGCAAGTTGATGGAATGGAAGTCTACAAAGGCTATTATCAAAATGATACAATTGCATTTAAAAAAATATATTTTTCTAATCGAAAATACAATTACCTTTATTATACTGACACTGATAACTCCTTGCAATGGTTGTATGCCAATCCGATTGACTACCCAGCAATAGACGATTTAGATGGTGATGGTGACTTGGATATTTTGACCTTTGCACAGGGCGGTGGCTTTGTCGAATACTATCAAAATCAGTCAGTAGAGTCGGGATTCCAGCAGGATAGTTTGATATTTAGCAAAGGCGATGTTTGTTGGGGAAATTTTTTTGAAACAGGGCAGGCATTGGAAGTCAGCCTGTCTGATACGATGGAACAATGCTCGAATGGGCTAAAAAGTGGGGTAAAACATGGTGCATCAACTCTGCTTACTTTGGATATTGACAATGATCAAGACAAGGACTTATTTTTTGGAAATTTGCTATTTGATGGTCTGAACTTACTCATCAATGGTGGCGATGCAACAACTGCCTTCATCACTGAACAACAAGCCTATTTTCCCAATTATGACACTCCCATTTCCATATCTTATTTACCCCTACCTTTTCATTTGGATGTGAATAATGATGGAAAAAAAGACCTTTTGATTGCACCGTATTCTACCAATTCCGAAAATTATAAGGTGGTTCAGTGGTATCAAAACACCAATGACAATCAATTGCCCCACTTTACTTTCCAGCAAAACGATTTTTTAAGCAATGAGATGATTGATGTAGGTACTGCCGCACATCCAGCATTTGTGGATTACAATGTGGATGGTCTACTAGATGTTGTTGTCGGTTCAGAAGGGTATTTTATCGCACAAGGTCAGCGTTCTGCTCGTTTATTGTTGTATGAAAATATTGGAACAAGTACGCAGCCAAAATTGGAGTTAAAAGATGATGACTGGCTTAGTTTCAGTAGCTTTAGTAGTGAATCATGGCTGTTTGCACCCACTTTTGGCGATATTGATCAGGATGGTGATGTGGATTTGTTGGTGGGGGATATACATGGTAAATTATTTTTCGGGGAAAATGTAGCAGGGGCAGTAAAGCCTCTGGAAATCAAAGGCTTAACTTATCCCTATATGAATATTGACTCCACTATTTCACTAGGGCAAAATGCCGTTCCGCAAATTGTTGATGTCAATGAAGATGGTTTGGTTGATTTATTGATTGGCGAAGCGAATGGAAATATCAACTACTTTCAAAATACTGGCACAGTAGGCTCGCCTTTTTTTAATCCTGATCTAAAACAATTTCCCAATAGCGATTTTTTTGCTGGTGTAGACACTCGAATACCGGGACAAGCGAAAGGTTACAGCCAAGCAAATTTATTAAAAATCAATGGGCAATGGCAGCTATTTGTCGGTACTCAACATGGCTCGTTACAACATTATCAACCCGATAGCGAGCTATGGGCATCCGCCGAATTATTACAAGAAAACATCCTCCCTTTGCGTGTGGGCGAACTCATCAAAGCTGCTTTTGCCGATTGGAATAAGGATGGCTTTTTGGATGGCTTAATAGGCAACGCCAGAGGCGGCTTAAACGCATTTAGCACCAATATTGAATTAGCAGAACCCTTATCTTCGCAAGAAATTTTCCAAGAAAAAAAAGCAACTTTTACACTTTTTCATCACCACCAAAACCATAACCTACACCTTCAAACTAATTTTTCCAATATTTTTACACCCAAAAAAATACGCATTTACAATCTACAGGGAAAATTATTACTCGAAAAAACAATTACTCATAATCATTTGATTATCAATACAAAAAAATGGGTTAAGGGCGTATACTTTTGCCAGTTAAAAACAGGTCAACAACAAATTAGTCAACCATTTTTCTTACTCTAGTGCAAGTTATTATTAAATGATTTGTCTAATTAGATTAGTCAAGTTATTAATTTTTGAAAAATGAAAAAAAGTACAAGCAAAACACTTCTCTACAGCACCCTATTGATGTTATTGACCTTTTCCCTTGGCGCGCAAGAAGCTCCCGAAATCTCCGTCTGGAAATTTGGCGATGGCACCACAGGAAAATATTACACCACCAATGGCGATATTGTGGACACAGGCGCAGAAGCCGATGTTCAAGAAGTTTGGTATACCGCCGACAGCGTCTACATTGTAGCAACAGGCGTACCTTCTTACCTTACTGGACCCTTTCTGGATGGCAACCCAGGCGTACCCGAAGACCAAAATTGGTTGTTTCGCATCACACGCAGCCCACAAGCCGCCGAAGCAGACGCACAAGTGGAAGTGCCATTAGGCGCGATTGGTGTACTTATCAACGGCACCCTCTTTGAAAACTACTCCGATGGCATGTCCTACAACAACGATGGTACTTGGAGTCGCAATGCCAATATATTTGAGATAGACGGCTTAGACTGTATGCGAGGGCATCCACAAGGCACGGCCTATCACCATCACCAAAACCCTGTACCTTTCAATAGTATAGATAATCCTGAATCTGATATTTGCAATCAATATCCAGCAGAAGCCTTATATGTTCCTGACCCAAACCAACACTCCCCCATCATTGGTTATGCTTTCGATGGTTACCCATTATACGGCCCATTTGCCTACAGCAATACTGATGGTACAGGCGGCATCAAGCGCATGAAAAGCAGCTACCAAACCCGAAATATCACCGAAAGAACGACTTACCCTGATGGAACAAGTGTTACCAATGGGCCAGCCATTAATGATGAATTTCCGCTAGGTTCTTTCAAAGAAGATTTCGAGTATGTAACAGGCAGTGGTGACCTAGATGAACACAACGGACGTTGGGCAGTTACCCCCGAATATCCCGAAGGTACCTATGCCTACTATACAACCGAAGATGATAATGGACATTCTGCTTATCCGTTTTTTATCGGTCCTTATTATTATGGGGTTGTAGATGAATGTAACTTTACCATTGCTGGGGCAAATGGACCTGGTGGAATACCTTCTTGTGATGAAGTTCCTGCTGGACTGCCTTGCTGTGGTGATGGCATTTGTGGTGGCCCCGAAACCGAAGATAATTGCCCTGAAGATTGCGGTGGCGAACCAGGTGCTGGTACAGATGATTGTAACATTGCGATTCCAAGCACAGCTACACAATATGTATCTACTGGAACATCTGTAAAAGAATTTGCCCTTGAAAAAATTGCTAAATTGTATCCTAATCCAGCTAAATATATCATTTACATAAATCTATACAAGCCATCAAAAAAGAACTCTAGTATAAGTGTATTTAATTTATTAGGAGAAAATATTTATACAAATATGCTAAAATCAGGTACACAACAACAAACGATAAATATACGCCATTTCCCAAAAGGAGTTTATCTATTACAAATTCAAACCACAAACAACATTTTCACACAAAAAATAATGCTTGGTTTGGCGGATTGATAGCTAGGTAAATATAATTCACTTGACAATGGTACATTAGACTTTTCTTTCAATTTAAAAGCATTGATTGAACTAAATGAGTATTATCGAAAACGTTGATCCGTAGATTCGTGATTAGGCATTTTTTTCCTAGTGGTTTTCTTTTTTTAATAATTTGTGTAACAGTCTGACCACATGCATGTGATCAGATTAGCTATTGCAGTCTTTATAAATATCTAATAATCAATAAATTAAATCCATTGAAAAATTAAAAACAATTGATTGTTGCCAATTTATGCTCTTTAGTCTCTGATTTCCAACTATACTTAAAACAGCTTAGAATCGTATTTTTTTATAGACAAAGTCTATACTATTTGCTTCGGCGCGAGGTAAAACCTCACAGCTGTATATGTTACAGGGGCGAGCTTCTAGCTCGTGCCGAAGCAAATTGGTAGCCTGACCACATGCATGTGGTCAGGCTACACTGGAATTTAATAAATAACAAAATTAACAACTTTTGCTTCTATCCTGTTTTTGGTATAAATATCTAAAAGGCTAAATAGCCAAAAAGCAATGCTAAAATTAAAGTATTAGGAGTAATATCAAGTATATCCTTAATATACCATTGTCAAGTTCATGAATTGTCTCTATTTTTATCATATCTAAAAAAAATAAAATGCTTAAAAAAAGTACAAAAAAAATTATGTTCTGGATGCTTTTAATACTTGTCATCCATGCATCTACAAGTGCCCAAAACTCTCCCGAAATCACCTCATGGATACTATCAGACGGAACAACTACTTGCAAATACTATGACACCAATGCCAACATCATTGATACAGGTATAGAAGCTAATATACAAGCCGTTTGGTACGATTGTGATTATGTATGGCTAGAAGCAACAGGCACTCCTGACTACCTCACTGGCCCTTTTCCCGATGGTAATCCAAGCGTGCCAACTGACCAGAACCTATCATTTGTCATTACTCGAAATCCACAAGAAGAAACAGGAGTTAAAACAGTCAATGGACTAGGCTCTATCGGTTATTTCATCAATGGGGTAGGCATATTTAATGCATCCGATGGCATGTCTTACAATAATCAAGGCGTTTGGAATCGCGATGCTATTTTTTTTGAAAATGATGGCTTCGATTGTAGTCGCGGTCATCCAGCAATGGGCAACTACCACCATCACCAAAATCCTGCCCCTTTCAATATTTCCGCCAACCCACAGTCTACTATTTGCACAACTTACCCCTCCACAGGTTTATACACCCCTAACGCATCTCAACACTCCTCATTGTTGGGCTTCGCCATAGATGGTTTTCCCATTTATGGCCCCTATGGCTACGCCAATACAGATGGAACAGGCGGCATTGCTTTAATGGTTAGTGGTTATGAAACGCGAAACATCACTCAACGCACCACCTATGCAGACGGCACATCGGTAACAGCTGGCCCTGCTGTGAGTGCAACCTACCCATTGGGGGCATTTATCGAAGATTACGAATTTACAGGCAATGGCAATTTGGATGCACACAATGGCCGTTTTGCAGTTACCCCTGAATACCCCTGTGGAACTTACGCTTACTACATCACTATGGATACCGATGGCACTTCTCAATACCCCTATATCATTGGCCCTGAGTTTTATGGTGTAGTTGTTAATTGTGGCGGTGGTACAGGCGGTGAACCTGTAGTTGATTGTGATGCCATCCCACCACCACCTGCTGGGGCACCTTGTTGCGGTGACGGTCAATGTAATGGTTCGGAAGATTCAACAACTTGCCCGGGCGATTGTACAGGTGGTGGCAGTAGCGTAAGTTGTACACCAACAATAGGAGCAGTACAATATACAGGTAGTGCATGTGTAACAGCAAGTGCAGGTAGCGATCCCGTATTGGGGTGCAATGCTGTCAATCTCAATGGTTCAGCTACAGGCGCAACAAATTACAGTTGGTGTACCAATGATGGCAATATCCTCAGTGGTAGTACTTCTTTAAACCCAAGCATTGACCAAGTAGGCACTTATTATTTAACCGCTTTGGATGCTAATTGCTGTTCGGTTACTTCTGCGGTGACGGTCACGCAAAATTGCTCTAGTAATCCAAATGTAGTCGTTCAAATGCGCGTTTATTTAGAAGGCTTTTACAACCTCAGCACTGGACTGATGACTACTGATTTATACACAACAGGCGTTATCAGCACCGGTCAACCTTTTAACAGTTCACCTTGGGATTATAGTGGTACCGAATCACTTACTTTAAGTGCGATGCCTGCTAATACGGTAGATTGGGTATTGGTAGAGGTGAGAGATGCAGCTGATAATTTTAGCATTGTTGAGCAGAAAGCAGCTTTGCTATTGTCCAATGGTGATGTGGTAGATATAGATGGGGTAACATCGGGTGTAAATTTCTCCAACATCACCTCTAGCACAAATTATTATTTATCCGTAAAATCTCGCAATCATTTAGGAGTTATTAGCAATACAACAGTAAATCTACCTAATACCATCACTTACGACTTTACCAATAATGCCAATGTTTTTGAAAACAGTTCACAAATTAGTGATCTAGGCAATGACAGTTACGCCCTCTATGCAGGCGATATGAATAGTGATGGTGTTATCAGTGTAGCAGATTTCAATGTGTATGTCTTTGACCTATCCCTTACAAATCAATACATCGCAGCTGATTTAGATGGCAATAATAGCGTTACCATAGCAGATTTTAATGCCTATCGCCCGAATGCCAGTATTATTGGTGTGCCACAGATTCGGTATTAATAAATAACTGTAGAGACGTAACCTACTACATCTACCAAATACAAAAAAAGCCCGTAATAATGACATTATGGGCTTTTTTGTGCTCCTTAATCATGATTTTTAATCAAAACAAGGCCATTTTTTAGAGAAAAAACTGGATATTTAGAAAAAAAACGTACATTAAGTGCCAAGTAAGTTGTTTTTGCGAGATTTTATATCTAAAATATTGACTTTGATTTTTTTTAAAAAAAAATATCCTAACTATCTGTGTAGTTACTTATCATAACTTTTAGGTATTTTACACAGACTTGATGCCCACTTATTTCATTACCTAATGAAAAAAAATTACTTTTGTGTACATTGGCACTTAATTTCTAAAAGGCTAAAAATCCAAAAAGCTAAATTTCTAAAAGGCTAAAAATCCAAAAAGCTAAATTTCTAAAAGGCTAAAAATCC
>JAHDHV010000211.1 GCA_020631155.1 Bacteroidota bacterium
CACCATTCTCATCTAAGATAGGATCGCCATTTTCATCTTGTAACTTAACGGTTACCCCTTCGATACCGGGTTCACCGTCATCTTGGATACCATTGTCATTTGTATCTTCAAATACAGTATCACCAATTGAACCATTACGTGGTGGTACAATACCAGCATCATTAGTTAGATCGTCTTCATTTGGCCCTAAAGTAACGTCAATTGTGCCATCAGGAGCAACATCAGAATCTAGTTCATCATCACCACCTTCATCTTGTGGACTAAATGTATAACCATCTGGTAAGTCAGTGAAAGTTACCGTATAATCGCCAGGTGCTAATTCATCAAATAAGTATTTGCCGTCATCGCCTGTTACTACACTTTCTGTTGTGCCATCTGGATAAGTTAAGGTGACAGTGATACCAGCTATACCAGGTTCGCCGTCATCCATGATACCATCGCCATCTAAGTCAACAAAAATCATATCACCGATTGAACCGCGTGGTGGTACAATACCTGCATCATTAGTCAAGTCATCTTCACTTGGGTCTAAGGTTACATCAATTGTGCCATCTGGGGCAACATCTGAATCATTTTCATCATCGCCACCTTGATCTTGTGGACTGAATGTATAACCATCTGGTAAGTCAGTGAAGGTTACCGTATAATCGCCAGGTGCTAATTCATCAAATAAGTATTTGCCATCATCGCCTGTTACTACACTTTCTGTTGTGCCATCTGGATAAGTTAAGGTGACAGTGATACCAGCTATACCCGGTTCGCCGTCATCCATAATACCGTCGCCATCTAAGTCAACAAAAATCATATCACCAATGCTACCATTACAGATGTCATCATATACATTTTCACATTGACATGTCTCAGGATCAAAACGGTCTATTGTACAATCATCATTATCATTACAATCTGGAGCTTCATCTTCAGTAACTTCTACAGTAGCTACCTCTGAACAACCATTTCTAGTGTCCGTTACGGTTACAGTATATGTTCCTGCTGTATTAACAGTTGGGTTTTGTACGGCATCAACAGCCTCAGTACCTTCCCATGCATAAGTGTAGAAATCGCCACTTGGTTCTGCGGTTAATTGTACACCAGCATCACCGCAGGCAAGGCTACCACCTGTAGCAGATACATCAGGGCAATTTGGTACTAAACCAGCATCTACATCTGGGTTTTCTTCGCCAGGACCTAAAGTAATCACATCGGTCATACCCATTGCGCTATTGATATCTGAATCAGCAGCTTCGTCAGTGCCTTCATCTTGTGGACTTGCACTGTAGCCATCTGGTATATTTACCATGATTTTGTAATCACCTGCTGGTAATTCATCAAATAAATAACTACCATCTGCACCTGTTACTGTTTCAATTGGATCACCATTCTCATCTAAGATAGGATCGCCATTTTCATCTTGTAACTTAACGGTTACTCCTTCGATACCTGGTTCACCATCATCTTGGATACCATTGCCATTTGTATCTTCAAATACAAAATCACCAATTGAACCTCTAACTGGTACAAAACCTGCATCAATAGTAGGATCATCTTCATTAGGATCAAGATCAATTACATCAGTAAAGCCGTTTTCATCTGCATCACTATCATCATCATTTCCATCACTAGCATTACCACTTTGTTCTGTGATGGTAAACCCATCAGGGAACATCATAAATTGTACAATATAATCTAAGTCTGGGTCTAAATCATCGAAAAGATATAAACCATCAGCACCTGTTGTCATTTCTGCTAATACCGTATTGGTATCTGTTGCATCAAATAATTTAACCACAACGCCTTCCAATGGTGTATCTTCCTCATCTTGGATACCATTACCATTAAAATCAATAAAGGTAAAGTTACCAATACTTGCACGACAAACTTCTTCGTCAACAGTTACTGTTGCTTCATTGGTACAGCCATTAGGAGCAGTTACCACTACAGTATATTCGCCTGCTTCTGTAACTACTGCTACTGCTTCGTCGCCAGTAAAGTTTGGACCAGTCCATGCATAAGTTACGCCGTCCGTGTCTGAAGTTGCAAAAATTTCTGTACTTGTTTCGCCACAAAGAATGGTCTCACCTTGCGCTGTTACATCTGGGTCAGTATCATCGGTATCTACTACAGCAGTACCCTCAGCAATACAACCTTCGGCAGTAGTGACTACTACAGTATAAGTTCCAGCTTGGTCTACTGTTGGGTTTGGATCCGTTGAAGTTGTACCATCAGGGAAAGTCCATTCATAGGTTACATCTGCATCCGAAGAAGCAGTGATTTCGACTTCTGTATCTGTACAAGTCAACGTACCGCCTGTAGTGCTTACTGTTGGTGCATCAACGATGGTTATGGTTACTTCATCTGTAGCCGAGCAACCTTCGCTAATTGCTGTTATAGTATAAGTTGTTGTTTCGTTAGGAGTAGCTGTTGGAGTGGCACTGAAAGGATCGTCTAAGCCTGTTGTTGGCTCCCATACGATAGTTGCATCAGCCGTAGTACCACTACCATCTAATACAACGCCATTGTTATCATCAGCGCAAAGGCTTACATCAGGACCAGCATCGGCAGTAGGATTTAAGTTTACATCTACTTCTACCACTACTACATCAGACTCTACACAACCATTTAAGCTAACAGTTAGTGTATATTCTGTTGTAACAGGTGGGCTTGCTACTGGATTGGCTACTGTACTGCTACTCAAAAACAGATCAGGAGACCATGTATAAGTAGCTCCATCAGGACCAGCAGGATCACCGCCGATTGGGGTTGAAGCACCTTGACAAATGGCCACGTCTTCACCTGCATCAGCAAATACGCCATCTGTTACAGTGATAGCTGCTGTATAAACAGACTCGCAACCATCAACAGTTACGGTTAATACAACTTCCTGTGTTCCTACTGTAGACCACTCTACCGTTTCACTGCTGTTAGTAGATTGTGTTGGTGTTGCATCAAGACCAAATTCCCAAGCATAAGTAGCACCGGGAACGCTGATAGCTTGTACTAAAGCACCTTCATTGGCACATACACTCTCTGGCATGGTTACCCCTGACTCTGGTAATGGTGTTACTGTAACAGTAACACTTGCACTAGCTTCGCAGCCATTTTCCCCAACAACAGTTAAGGTATAAGTTCCACCTTCGTTTACTTCTGGGTCTCTAGCGTCGGTTGTTGTTCCATCAGGGAATGTCCATTCATAAGTTACATTTTCTGTATCAGAACTACCGTTAAGAACCGTTGATTCGCCTTCACAAATGGTTACATCTTCACTTACAGTAACATCAGGAGTTGCCGTATCTTCAGTTACTTCGGCTGTAGCTTCAGCAGTACAACCATTTGGGCCTGTAACTACTAAAGTATAAGTACCAGCTACACTCACTGTTTGAGATTGTTCATTAATAGTAGTACCATCAGGTAATGTCCAACTGTAAGTTGCTCCTTCTGTTGTAGAACTACCATTGATGGTTACTTCTGGTTCAGCACAAGTGATGATACCACCTGTAGCCATTACATCAGGAGTTTCTAGGTCTGCTATTACTTCTACACTTATCATTGCTTGACAGCCATTTGCACCTGTCACGGTTAAAGTATAAACGCCGGGTTCACTTACTGTTTGAGATTGTTCATCAACTGTAGACCCATCAGGGAATGTCCAGCTATAAGTTACATCTGCTGTTGTAGAAGTTCCGTTTAATGTAATTTCACTTTCATCACAAGTAATCGTACCACCTTCTGCACTAGCATCAGGAAGATCAGTATCCCCTCTAACTACAACTTCGCCCGAAGCCTCACAGCCATTTTTAGAAGCGGTAAAGGTATAAGTACCTGCTACACTCACTACTGGACTTTGTTGATCAGAAGCATAGCCATCTGGGCCTGTCCAACTATATGTTATATTATTTCCTGTTAAGCTAGTCTCTCCAATTAATTGTACCATACCATTGGTACAGCTTAACGGACCGCCATTTACAGAAGGATTTACTGTTGGGTCTTCAATGGTCACCTCTACTTGGTCAATTTCCATACAACCTTCACAGTCGGTAACTGTTACAGTGTATAAACCAGATTCGGTAACATTGATGCTTGTTGTTGTTTCACCTGTAGACCATAAGTAAGTTACATCATTATTGGTTTGTGTATTTTGACAACAACCACCGTATATTCTAATATTTTCTATATCCCAAGCAGATACATCTGCACCATTTCCTACTGGACAGTAAGGAAGGATTTCAAACTCAAAAGTTGTTGTTGCTGTAACTTGGAAAGCAGGATCATTTGCAAAATTGAACGTTTCTGTAGTCCAGTCCGTTGTTGTTGCAATATCCATTTCCTTATAAATTTCCTGACCATTTTTGGTCACTCTAATACCGTATCTTGTTGGATAGTTATTTTGTCCTGTTACTACTTGCTCTGTATAATCAGCAGACCAACGATATTGAGTAGGAGCTAATTCGCGGAATCGCAATTCTGTGATTTGCCCTATTTGGCTAGGGTTAATCGTAACAGCAAAGCGCAATGCCTCTGGGCTATCACTTGTAAAATTACAAGAACTAGAAGAACTGATACATAAAGCTCTACCAGGATTACCAGAAGGATCATCTGTACAAGAATGCGTACCTCCAAATCGGTAAATAGAAGTAGCCTCAACATCTGCACAATTGCCTTCACTAATATGAGCAGGTACTAATTCCGTATAGTCCATTTCTGAACCTGGGTATCCTGTATTAGAGAAACAATCATTCAAGTTCCATCTTATTAATTCAGTACCATTAGGTGTACATCCAATAGGGCAGCTACTTGCTCCAGCATGAGTAGCAGTCAAAGTAACTGTTTCACGCGTACAAATTGTTTGGTCATCACCGGCATCTACACTCAAATTACAAGTAGGAGCTGGTGGTGGTGGAGGTAAAGTTGGTTCTTCGCCACAAGGACAAGCGATTTCCGCAATTGCCCAATTCAAATCACCTTCAGTTATATCATTCCACAAACCATTACTAAGCATTTCTACATAATCTTCATTATTAACATTATTAGGCTCGCCAGCATTCCAATTTAGGTAGTTAACACCTTCGCCTGTTGTCCATTGGAAATTCCCTTCACTATTTCTATCTGTTAAAGCCAACCATATATGACCATTAATTATGCTTGCTAAAAAGTCATTTTCACCTTGATTATTGATTACTGGTAAGTGTCCACCGATTGCTTCGACAGCAGCTTTGGCATCCCAGTAAGTCAAATCTCCTCCTGATCTTCTAAAATAAGCATGACCTTCATAATTACCTAAATATTCAAATCCTTGAATATTTCTAGTTTGAAGGCTACAATCGCGGAAACAATTTTCCCCCAAAGAAGGAGTAGAGCAATCTCTTACTGTGAAAGAGATGGTTTTTTCGTCACATAAAGTTCCAGTACCATCTGCGCCGCTATATAGTTTTGCATTAATGGTATAAGTACCTGGACTTGCCCAGAACTGTTGTGAATCATAAGTTTCTTGATTTTCTGTATTGTGTCTATCGGCTGCGCCAGAAATGGTAAATACCAAGCTTTCATGAGAACCGCTAACCAATGCACGGATTCTTATGTCTTGGGTAAAATCAGACTCACAAAATGTATGACCATTGCCTACATTAAAGAGTGCACCACCATTTTGTGGGTTAATTTGGAAAGTAGTAATTTCACCATTACAAGTTCCTGCGGTAGTACAAGGACAAGGAATTTCTGCTATTGCCCAGTTTATATTATGTTCAGGAACATCATTCCAAGAACCATTGGCACGCATTTGAACATAGTCCTCTCCACCAGAATTATTAGGCTCACCACTAGCCCAGTTGGTATAAGTCACTGGATCGCCATTTCCCCAATGGAAACTACCTTCATTATTGGCATCATCTAATCCTAACCAGATATTTCCATTGATTCTACTAGCTAAGTAATCATTTTCTGCCTGACTATTAATTACTGGTAAGTATCCACCAATTGCTTCTACAGCCGCCTTAGCATCCCAGTAAGTTACATCACCTACTGTTCTTCTAAAATAGGCATGGCCATCAAAATTACCAATGTATTCAAAACCTTGAAAGTTGGTATTTTGAAGGTTACAGTCCCTAGCACAAGTGTTATTATCATTACCACCTGCATCACAACCCTTATATAAGCCTAGTTGATGATGGCCACCAGTGAAAAATATTTCATCTGATAGTGCCCCTGTAAAGGTATTGGTAGCATACACATAGCCCCAGTCAGCACTTGGATAAACTGTTATTGTTTGCCCAAAGCTGATGTTACCCATATTAAAAATACCACCATTGTAACTTGCTTCATTACAAAAGACAGTCATTACACAGTTGGTATAATTGGTAACTGTTACTGTACCAGCTAATACTGCATTCGCTCCGGGAGCTGCATTAGCTGAACTTTGCTCCACAAAAGTAGTAGCGTAAGTATTTTGAAAACCTAATACTGCCCAACACATCAACAGTATTATTAAATAATTGGGGAGTGTACCAGAACGCCCCAAAGGTGTAAACTTTTGCATTTTATCTGCTTTTGAGTAAAATAATTTAGTAGATGCTTAAATAAAAATATATTTTATACTAAAATCCAAACATGTTCAATGTTTAAACATGTATAAAGTGAGTGTAGTGTAGTAGTTGACACTAGACACAGCATTCTCCCTTACAATGGAAAATACATTGTTTTATTAAATAGATATAAATAGGTTTGGAATATAGAATAGCGACAGCATGATCCTTACATAGTGCATATACACAATACGTTATGTGTGTGCACAGTATGTTAGCATCATCTATAAAAAATGGCATGAAAATCCCCTACCTAATGGTATGAGATATTATATTAGTAGTAAAAAAATAGGAATCAATTTTATATTCTAAAAAAAATAGTAGTGATAAATTTTGATAGTGTGATTAAATATCTATTGCACTTTTTGAGTAGCATTTAATACTTAATCATTAATGTAATAGTATAGTAGAATATAAAATTGTTAAAGAAAGGAGTTACAAAGGAGGGTGAGGTAAGTAGTAAAAATAATAGTAGTTAGTAATTCCTTTCTATGTTCAATAAAAGCACTTAGTTATCTTTAATTCTGGTGTAAAATTACACTTATTTGACCAATAATAAAAAAGAAAAATGAAACCTTGACTACAGTTTTACTTGTTTTTGAAGCGTTCTATATTTTCAAAAATAAACAGTAAAAATAATATTTAAGCAAATAAAAATCATAAAAAACTAATAGCCAATTACATACATGATTAAAATAGCAGTAATTTATTTTATTATACACAACTAGCCACCATTACGTTTTATTTAAAAATTAGTTTCAAAAATTGCCAATTTTACAAACTACCTTGATATTTAAATGAAGTTGCAAAATGCAAGATATTTTTTCATTGGAGTAATTTTTATAAAAATTATTCTAATAAAAAGGTATGTTCTTGATAATCGTATATGAGTGTGTCAAAAAAAGAGGGATTTCATATAATAAATATTGATCCTAATCTTACAAAGTGTCATTATATCTACGTTTTTTTCTTTTTTACTTGATAAAAAAAGAAAGAAAAAAATCAAGACGGTGAAACTTTTTCGCTAAAAATTGGTAAGAACATCTAAAATCTCCTAAGGTGATACTCTTTGTTTAAATAGAAATAAGTACTTGATAATCAAAGTTTAAAACTTTAATTTAAATTCGCTAGGTTTTTAAAGTCCGTATCACTGCGGATATTTCTTAACGATGTTCTTACCAATTTTCTTAACGCAAAAACTTTCAAGGTCGGTCTTCAACGCCAAAAAAAAAAAGAATATTTTATTTTAGGAGAAAGTAAGTGTTCACCTTTTATTTGGATAACATTTGGTTATTCCCTAAATCCTTGACACACTCATCGTATATTAAACTTTTCTTTCAATTCAAAACGTTGATTTCCCTAAATGTTCACTGTCAAAAGCGTTGATACATAGATTAGTGATTCGTGATTAGGTGTTTTTTTCATGAAGGTTTTCTTTTTTAATATTTTTTTTGTAGCGACAGTTTTAGCTGTTATAATGCTTTAAAAATAAAATCTTAAAGCAAAAAAATAACAAAAAATATAATACTTACAAAAACACAACACAGATTTACTTAAAAAAAATACTACTCAAAACAATCACTCAGCACAATACACATAAATAATATAAAAATCAAAACTATATAAAACAAAAAACCTCTACTGCCTAAACAGACAGTAGAGGTTTTTTAAAAGAGTATTGTAATTGGAAAAAATGGTAACCCTCTCCTACCATTTTGATAGGTTTGGGCTACTGCATTTTTAGCTTTTGTACTTGCTAATCTTTCAAGAATTTGCCGTTAATAGCGGCTTTATCTGAGGTCAAATTAATTAAGTACATGCCTGCTGGATATTTGCTAATATCCAAAGTGTAAAGATTATTACCTGTTGCTGCTTGAATATTTTCGCTGCTCATCAATTTACCCGATAAGCTGAAAATATTAATGCTGACTTTTTCTTCACTAGTAGTAAAGGTGAATTGTACAACATTTTTTGCTGGTACAGGTGCAATCTTTAAAATACCTAAGTCTTCAGTCGTTTCTTCAATCACATCCGCCTTGCCACTACAGTTATTATTCACATCTACAAAGATGTAAGAAGTTTCACAGGTACCATTCGCATCACAAGCTTCAACAGTAATGGTTTCTGTGCCTTGGAACTCTGGTAGTGGTGTGTATCGGATACATTCGCCAATTACTTGTAAACTGCCATTAAAGTTCGTTGCCAAGCTTTCAATGGTGTAAACACCTTCTAATGTACAGAACTCTGGACAAAGCTCAACTGCATTTCCTGTTTTTGTACAAGCTGTCACGATGTTGTTACATGCTGCTGCTTCTACATTTATCCAAACTTGTGCTGTTGCACACTCCCGATAGATGTCACATACTTGATAAGTGAAATCATCCATACCTACATGGTTGTTGTTTGGTTGATAGATGAATTTACCGTTAACTAATTTCACTCTACCGTTAGCTGGCTTGGTGAAAGAAGCAATGAATAATTCATCTCCATCAGGATCGCTGTCATTGGTCAATGGGTCTACTGTTACGGTTGTTTGTGCTGGTGTAGATACCTCATCATTTACTGCAATTGGTTTGGCATTTTCGCAGTTTCCGTCTTTGGTAACAGATACTTCGATGTATGCTTCTTCACAATCGCCATCTGTATTACAAGCTCTCACTCGTACTTGGTCAACACCTGTGAATTTGTTGTCTGATGCTCTGTAACGGATGCAACGCTCTTGTAAAACTCTAGTGCTGTTGCTAGAGGTTGTTTTGATCCACTCAATCCAAACATCATCTCCTAAACAGAACTCAGGACAAATTTCTACTCTGTCACCTCGTTTCACACAAACTTCTTGAATTTCAAGATTACATGGTTCTTCTGGAATCTCATCACCGCAATCTTCAACGATAAATTCTGGACCGTTCAAGCGCAATGCTCCGCAAATCATTCCACCACCTTGTTGTAATAATTGGTGAATATCATAACCCGAAGTAGCACCTAATTCTACAATACCTAAATCAAGGGTCAAAGAATCATATACTAAAGTATGCATGGTGTATGGACCAGCTTCTAAAGCGTCAAATATTGGTGCTTCACTCACTGCAACAATGGTTAATGCTTCGCCAGTTGTTAATACATACAATACTTCAAATCCTTCAGGAGCAGTAGAGGAAGTACTGACAGTTGCCTCAACAGCTTGTACCGTACAAACCTTGTTGCTAACTGCTCTTAGACGACCAGCTTTTGCGGTACAAGCATTCTCACAACTTGAGCTTACTCTTACTTTAATCCAAGTAGATTCACATTCGCCAGCAGTATTACAAGCAGTTAATTCAATTTCTTCATTGCCTTTGAAACCTGGCAAGCTTCTATAAATGATACAACCGCCGTCAATGGTTAAGTTACTGTTGAACTGTGTCGTTGCTTCGGTAATTTCGTAAGTTCCTTCTAAACAGAACTCTGGGCAAACTTCGATAGGTACGATTGGTGCAGTACATAGTTCATAGGTTGGTGTTGTACAACCGTCACCATCGCCATCGCCATCGCCATCGCCATCGCCATCGCCATCGCCATCGCCATCGCCGCCATCATTACAATCTGTATTTAATGTAATGAAGTAGCTTTCGATTC
>JAHDHV010000212.1 GCA_020631155.1 Bacteroidota bacterium
TTTTGATTATCAAATCTTATTTTTTAACTTGGTAAAACGGGAAAATCGTATCTGTTTGCCACTACAGCAGTTTGTATCAAAAATCGTATTATGATTAGTAAAAGTGAACTCGCATGCCTTATTTACTTATTAGATGATAACGATAAGGAAGTGTATACCAATGTACGCAACAAGCTTATTTCGCTTGGAACAGGCGTTTTACAAGACTTGGATATTGCCATGACTAGAACAAGTAATCAAGTGGTGATGGAACGTTTAGAGGGGGTTATTCACAAAATAAATTATACCGAATTTAGTCGAAAATTTCAACAGTGGTGCCGCACTCCAGAACGTGATTTATTGGATGGTGCTATGTTAATTGCCTCTTATCAACATCCTGATTTGAATGAATTTTGGATCAGAAATAAGATTGAAGATATTGTTAAAAATATCTACTTTGAGTTGAGTTTGGTGCAGCCTCCTTTGAAATCTGTTAGCATTTTCAACAAAATTTTCTTTGATAGTTATGAGTTCCGCGCTTCTAACCGCAGTGACTATAACCCTCGGCATTTTTTCATCAACCATGTGCTATCTTTCAAGACTGGTGAGCCTATTTTATTAGCTATTTTATACCTTATCATTGCCTCAAAACTCGAATTGCCCATTTTTGGTGTTTCCCTTCCCGATCAAATTGTATTGGCTTATACGGACAAAAAGAAGACGCTGGAAAAGCCACAAACAATACCTACTAAGAAGGTGCAGTTTTATATTAATCCTGAAAATAAAGGGGCTATTTTAACCAAAAAAGACATTAATAAATTTCTAAGTAAGGATGACTGGTCTACTAATAAAGATTTTTTCTATCCCTGTTGTAACACTATGTTGATGCAAACGCTGATTGACCAGTTATCTGCTACTTATTATCAAAATAAGGACTTTGAACGAGCTGATGAACTCAATGATTTATCTGATATGTTGTAGAGTAGATATAAGATTTAAGATATAAGATATAAGATTTAAGATTTAAGATTTAAGACATAAGGTTTTGATAATAAACCACTTATCTCATATCTCACATCTAAAAAAAACTAGAGTAATTTATTCTTTTCACTTTTTTATTTTCACAGACAGACAAACAAACAGTTTGTAACCGTAAGCCCATCAAAAGTTTACGGTTTTTTTGTGCTCTACAGTGCCACCATGTACATCATTCTGATGCCAAAAACGATGAGCAAAACGCCGATGCTGCGATAAACCCAGCGTAAAAAATTTGGATTTAGAAAAACTTTGAGGCGATGGCCAAAAAAGGCTTTGGCAGAATCCGTTGTTAAAATGCCTAATAAAGCTCCTGTTAGATAAATACCCAAATCTTGGTTGAAGCCACCGTATTTAACACTTGCCATTTTGATAATGCCTATCCATACCAAAAAAACGAAGGGGTTGACGAAGTTGACCAAAAAGCCTTTGGCAAAAAAGCCTAAATAGTCAGAAGCTTTGAGGTTTAGCTGCGTATCCTGTTTGGTTAGGGTAGGAAATAGTAAATATTTTAATCCCATTCCAATCAACAATAATCCGCCAATTATACCTATCCAAAATTGATTGTCTTGATCTTTAAAAAAAGCAGCAGCTCCAAAAGTACAGAATAATACACAAACTACATCGCTAATAAAAATGCCTAAAGCCACCCACAAACCTGATAATACACCATATTGCAATGTACTTTTTAATAACGTAAAAAATACAGGACCAATGAAGACAATCAGGGCTAGACCTAGCGCATACCCCTCTAAGAATACCATATGTGTTTTTTTAATACAGTTATTGTTTTGTCCAACATGGCATCCGTAAAATCAAGATGCGTAACCAGACGAATTTTATTATGTGGCAATGGAATGGTAATGATATTCTGGGTTGCCAATTGTTCCACAAAATTTTTAGCAGTTAAAAATGGCTGTAATTCAAATAAAATGATGTTGGTTGGCACAGGCAATACCTCTTTCACATAGGGCAGTTCTGTCAATGTTTCCCCTAATATTTTGGCTCTTTGATGGTCTTCTTTTAAGCGTTCGATATTGTGGTCTAATGCGTAAATGCCTGCTGCTGCCAAATAGCCTGCCTGTCTCATTCCACCGCCCATGACTTTACGCACCCTCCTAGCCTGCCGAATAAATGTTTTTTTCCCCAATAATACAGAGCCTACAGGTGTACCTAATCCTTTGGATAAGCAAACAGAAATGCTATCAAATAAATTACCCATTTCTTTAGGCGTATTTTTAGAGGTTGCTAAGGCATTAAATATTCTAGCACCATCTAAATGTAACTTCAAGTTATGCTCTAAGCAAGCTGCTTTAATCGCCTCAATTCCTAATAGTTGATAGCAAGTTCCTCCAGCTTTATTGCAAGTATTTTCCAAAGATACAACTTTAGTAATCGGCAACCAATCATAATCAGGATTAATGTTATTGTGTACATCTGCTGCACTTAACATTCCATCTTTACCGTTGACTGTTTTAAGGGTAGCCCCTGAGTGAAAAGCATGTCCGCCAACTTCATAATGTTTAATATGCGATAGCTCATGACAAATAATTTCCTCCAAAGGTTGAGTGTGTACTTTCAGGGCAATTTGATTGGTCATTGTTCCAGAAGGGCAAAAAATGGCCGCTTCCATCCCAAAAAGCTCGGCCGACTTTCGTTCTAACTCATTTACAGTAGGGTCTTCGGCAAATACATCGTCCCCAACTTTTGCAGCAAACATAGCTGTTAACATCCCTTCTGACGGGCGAGTAACGGTATCACTGCGGAGGTCTATAATTGTTTGTTGATGATTGGTCATGTGATATATAATCAGGTAAATGATGATTTTATTGGTTTTTTCTGGCAAAATCTGTGTAAATTTACCAAATTTTTAGCTAAGAGGTTGTCTTGATTTTATCCTTTGGCTTAAAAAGTGTGTCTTTTGCCCCCAAATTTCGCCTTTTTATCGGTACATAGTACCACTATGCACCTCAAAAAACGTTACATTTGGAATCAAAATCCATCATTTTCAGCTTCAAAAACTAAATCAAGACAGCCTCTAAAACAAACAGACAGACTGCTCTATGAATGAATTGTTCGCACCCATTGGTCACAAATCTTACTTGGCTCAATTTCTTCACTTTATTTTTATATTTGGCATTTGCTTTTTATTTGCTCAATTATTGACAACTATATTACTAGTTGCTACGGTTGGCTTAGAAACAGCTAGGCAATTAAATCCTGTTAACTTAACAGGCAGTCAAGTATCTATATATAAGTTTTTACAGATAGTATCTTCTATTTTTGTATTTTTCATCCCTGCATTGTTATTCAGTTATCAAAAAAC
Source organism: Bacteroidota bacterium (assembly GCA_020631155.1). Lineage (GTDB taxonomy): Bacteria > Bacteroidota > Bacteroidia > Chitinophagales > UBA2359 > JAHDHV01. The sequence continues at coordinate 3,341 of JAHDHV010000212.1, forward strand.
AGGCAATCGCTACCGTTATTTCAACCTCAATGCCAATGAATTAACCATTCGTGGAATTGGCTTGAGCATTGGAATTGTTTTAATGTCTTTACCTCTAATTGGCTTTTTATTGCAGTTAAATCAGGGTTTAGTACTCCCCTCTTTTTTAAGTGGATTGGAGGAATGGATGCGGCATACAGAGGAACAATTGGCCGAACTAACCGCCGCTTTTTTAAAAATGGACTCGCCAATGGATTTGCTAATCAATTTGTTAATGGTTGCGGTATTGCCTGCGATTGGTGAAGAATTGCTATTTCGCGGCTGCTTACAAAAACTATTGGGTGAATGGTGGGATAATCCACATAAAGCCATTTGGGTGACAGCTATTGTATTTAGCTTTTTCCACTTTCAATTTTTTGGCTTTCTACCACGTATGGTTCTGGGCTTATTTTTGGGCTATTTATTTTATTGGAGTGGCAATTTATGGTATGCGATTATTGGGCATTTTGTGAACAATGGCTTGCAAGTTATCTTATTGTATTCGGGGGCAATGGAATTAGACCATTCTGTAGAAAATATTCCTATGTTGAGCGTAATAGTGAGTACTGCCCTATTGGTTTATTTGGGCTTCCATTATTATCAAACTTTTAATAATAACAATCGCGATAAAAAGTTTTTAAGCTAATGGAACAACTTAACTGGCAAAAAGTGTATAGCGTTAACCAAAGGTATTTAGCAGAAATTATCAAAGGGGTATTGGCAGAACATCACATTGAATGTCTAATTTTGGATAAAAAAGATTCGGCTTATGGCTTTGGCGAGGTGGAAGTTTATACTATAAAAGATAATGTAGTAAAAGCCTTGCACATTATACAAAAATATGATTTGTAAAAAAGATGGGAGATGTGAGACAAAAGATATGAGATAGTTAATATCTAAAAGTCTTGGAGTTTGGAAGGTTGAAAAGTTACAAGGTTTTAAGGTTTTTATTTTTTTCAATAAAAAAAATCAATACCCTTTAATTTATTAATCAAACCCATATAAAAAAAATCACTATCGCTTTTATCAATATAACAAAGGCAAAGGCCAATGTAGCTCCAAAGTCTAAATATCAAAAAGTCTTGAAGGTTGAAAAGTTACAAGGTTTTAAGGTTTTTATTTTTTTCAATAAATTTAAAAATCAATACCCTTTAATTTATTAATCAAACCCATACAAGAAAAATCACTATCACTTTTATCAATATAACAAAGGCAAAGGCCAATGTAGCTCCAAAGTCCAAAAAGCTAAAAAGCCAAAAGTCTAAAAGTCTAAAAAGCTAAAAAGCTAAAAAGCTAATTACAAAACAAAAATCCATATGAATAATTTAGCAACACGCGTCGTTACGGCGATATTTTTTATCCTGCTCATAGTAGTTGGTGTGTGTTATAGTTCAAACAGTTTATTTTTGCTATTTTTATTGGTCAATTTTTTGGGCTTATGGGAATATCAATCATTGGTAACGCGTTTTGCTATGGGAAATCGCTATGCAAAAACGTTAGAGCAAAAATGGGGCATTGCTCTGTTTGGCAGCATTATATATGTCATTACTGTTCAAGTAACACTTGGCAATTGGCCTGTTAAATATGTCTTTTTATTGGCATTGGTCCCAGCCATTTTATTTATCAAAGAATTATTTACCAAAGCAGAAAATCCATTTGGCAGTGTAGCCCTAGAATTAACAGGTTTTTTGTATATAACAACACCTTGTATATTGCTAAATTTAATTGCTCATCAAAATGGACAATTTACACCGCTTTGTGTTTTGGGTATTTTCTTTTTGGTTGGCGTGAGTGATACTGGAGCTTATTTTGTCGGTTCAAAATTTGGTAACACCCCTTTATTTGAGCGTATTTCTCCCAAAAAAACATGGGAAGGCTGGTTAGGTGGTGCTGTTTGTGCCTTCATTGTTGCTTATTTATTGGGCTTACTCTTTACTGATTTTTCCATAAAAACATGGAACGTTATTGCTTTCATAGCTGTTGTTTTTGGTACGCTTGGCGATTTGGTAGAATCCCTTTTGAAACGCAGCCTAAAAGTCAAAGATTCGGGGAGTATCTTACCCGGCCATGGTGGCATTTTAGACCGTTTTGATGCCTTTTTATTTACGATTCCATTGATCTATGTTTATTTAAATTGGTAGTTTAGATGTAAGATATGAGACATTAGATATAAGGCTTTATATTTCTGATTATCAACAATTAAAAAGCCTTTATTTACAATTTAACTTTAAGCTTTATTCCACAATAAAAGTACTTTATTATTCGTTGAATGAACTGGTAAAACCAGATAATTGGGAGATTTATTCTAAATCATTGATAATAAATTAATTATCTTATGTCTCGCGTCTCACGTCTCAAATCTTATGTCTCACATCTCAAATCTTATGCCTAAGTACTTACAAGTACATTTTCCAAATAGCAAACTTTTTACACACTTTTTTGTTTATACAAATACATAGCACATTGCATATAAGTTACTTTCTTACTTTTATTGAGCTATGCTAAAGCGTTGATTATAAGTCATTTAGACGCTCAAAAAAAACACAAAATAATTCTATTATAGGTATTATGAAGAAAATAAACATTCACAAAGAAGGCCATAAAATTTTATCTGTATCAGGTTTAGTATTGCTTTTGATAAATGTTTTAGCCCATACTGCATTCTCCTTACCTCAATGGTTGACCCTATCATTAAGCATTTTTTCTGCCATACTTTTTATTGCGATGGTTTCTTTTTTCCGAAACCCTAATGTGGCAGTCAGTCTATTAGACAACAACTTCATCCTAGCTCCTGCCGATGGTAAAGTTGTAGTAATTGAAGAGGTAGAAGAGCCTGAATACTTCAAGGACAAGCGTTTACAAGTATCCATTTTTATGTCTCCTGCCAATGTACATGTGAACCGCACACCCATTAGCGGAACAGTCAAATACACGAAATACCATCCTGGGCGTTACCTCGTTGCATGGCATCCAAAATCTTCCACCCTAAACGAGCGTTTTACCAGCGTTATCGAATGTCCTGAAACGGATTTTGAAATTCTGGTACGGCAAATTGCGGGTAAAGTAGCGCGAAAAATTTCCAACTATCTGGATGAAGGAGAAGAAGTAAGACAAGGGGAAGAATTTGGCTTTATCAAATTTGGCTCGCGCGTTGATTTGTTTTTGCCTTTGGATAGTGAAATAAAAGTTTCTTTGCAGGAAAAAGTAAAAGCAGGAAAAACTATCTTGGCTAAGTTGAGTTAGATAGGAAACTGGTCGTCAACAAAAATTGGCTGCCAAAAAATCCCAACCATATATTAAAAAAGTTCTATGAGCTATTTGCTATATTTCACTGTTATTTTACTAGCCTTTCTGGGAATGGAATTTGTGGCGTGGTTCACCCATAAATATGTTATGCATGGTTTTTTATGGAATCTCCATGAAGACCATCATGTGCATAACCCAGGTTTTTTTGAAAAAAATGATGCCTTCTTCCTCATTTTTGCTACTCCTAGCTTTTTGTGTATAGCACTAGGCAGCCTATATATTAAGCCGTTTGCCGTCTGTATTGGTGTTGGCATTGCAATATATGGGATGGCTTATTTTTTGGTGCACGACATTTTTATACATCAACGTTTTAAAATATTTACTAGAACCAACAACACTTACCTCCGCGCTATTCGAAAAGCCCATAAAATCCATCACAAACATCTTACTAAAGAGGATGGCGAATGTTTTGGCATGTTGCTAGTGCCTTGGAAATATTTTCAAGAGTCTTATCAAAGCCAAAAGAGAAATCGTTAGCACCCACACAATTATTGATTGAATAACCTTTTTTTAGAAATGTTATATTTTATGCTAACATAGTGCAACTATTTCGCGCTACTGCACATTTTATATGTAGACAATTTATTAAAAAAGATGATAATAAGCGCACTAATAAACAAGTGCCTGACTAAAATAAATAGCATCTTTTTTCATTAACTAGACAAAATAAAACGGCACCTCTTTTCAAATAAAGTACTGGCCATCAATATTTTAAGATAAGCATTCAAACAATTAAATATTTATTACAACTGACTTTTAAGTTACTTTCCACAGGTCAAAGGCTTTTTTCCAAACACTGGCATTGCCGATCACTCCAAATACTCTCTCAATACTTTTGATAATTCAAATGTCAAGTAATTTTTTAGATAGTTAATTTATTATTAATCAAAATGTTACACTAAATTTAAGTGTTATTTAATTTTGAATACGCTACTCACCCAAATAAAATAAAACAGTTCTTTTTTTCAGTTTAAGTGCCAAGCACTATTTAATTATGCACAATTTTGTTCTAAAGTATTAGAAATGAGGAATTTAGCCTTTTCCTATTGTAACATTAATTTTGTCTAGGTACTTAATCATTGAAAATTAACACTTTATAACAAAGTTTTAAATCCCTAACTAGTACTTGACACTTAAAATTATTTAAAATAAATGCTCCCATTCACAAAGTTGGCTTGAAGTATGCATTATGTAGCTAGAGAACGATTTCTGATTTTCATCAAACTAGAGACAAATCAAAAAATTGCCTTTTTTAAATTGTTCGTATTCAACAAAAGCAATTGATTTACAGCAATAAATGCATAAATACAATACTGTAAGTAACTAGACAAAATTAAACAATCATTGGATTTCTCATAAATTGTTAATAGTGAGTTAATTATCTCACGTCTCATGTCTTAAATCTTATGTCTAGGTACTTACTATCCAATAATCCGAATACAACAAATGCAATCTATACTCAATATCTAAGCAACTGCTATGAAATATCTATATTTGTTAATCAATATTTTTACCATATCTATTCCCTTCTTATATAGTTTTGATGGTCGAATCAACTATGCTAAAAAATGGAAATTTCTTTTTCGTGCGATTTTTTTGACAGGAGCTTTTTTCATCCTCTGGGACATCATCTTCACTGCTAAGGGCATTTGGTGGTTTAATGAAACATATTTAACACAAATAGAGATCATTAATTTACCCTTAGAAGAATGGCTCTTTTTTATTGCTATTCCCTATTCTTGCGTATTCATTTATGAATCCATGAAATATTTTATCAAAAAAGATTACTTGGGCGGATGGATAGCCGATAGCATCACCATTGTTTTATCGGCAGCTCTACTATTGATAGCGAGTATTCACCTAGATTTGCTCTATACTGCCGTTACTTTTCTACTGACCGCCGCTTTTCTGCTAACTCACCTATTTATGTTTAGAACAGATTATATGGGACGCTTTTATTTGTCTTATCTCATCATTCTGATTCCCTTTTTTATTGTTAATGGCATATTAACAGGCATTGCTACTCCCGAACCTGTTGTTTTGTATGATAATACGCAAAATTTAGGGATTCGCATGGGTACCATTCCTGTCGAAGATGCCATTTATGGATTATTGCTTATTCTGATGAATGTTACCATCTATGAATACCTACAAGAAAAGGAAAAAGAAGAAGAAATTTAGGGATTAGATAATAGAAAGTTAGCCATTATACCAAAAACAGTTTAGAATCGTATTTTTTTATAGTCAGAATACATAATTATAAAAACAAATAAAAAATTTAACAACTTTTGCTTTTATCCTGTTTTCCGTATAACACGAATCCACAAATCACAAATCCACGAAACGAAGTACTGATAAAAAAAGCGGTAGCAACTCGCATTTTGAGTTGCTACCGCTTTTTTTTTCTAATCATTTGATTTAGTTTTCTTCCTAGCACTTTGATTATGAGATTGCCTTTTAGCTATTTAGACTTTTGGATATTTAGCTTATAAAAATCAGTAATTAATTTTAAGTATTTTAATATGCATGAGCTAATGAACATTAAGTATTTGGGAGAACTATGACAGCTAAAGCTGTCGTTACAGAACTCACTTAAAAATAATTATTATCCATAAATTTGCCTAAATACGAATCACTGATCTACTAATCACGAATCTACGAGCTGTTAAAATAACCACAAACTGTTTGGTAAAAAAACACGCTATTTGAAACATACCCTTATTTCCACCAACTCATCCATTTATCCCACAGTCCTTGTTTTTCACTAGAAGGTGCGCTCACTTTTTGGGCAATAATTTGTTCTTCTTGCTCTTTTGACAATAGTTCAATGCTGTCACTAATAAAATAAACCAAATTTTCATCGCCTGCTTCTGTTGCATGAAACAAAGCAGCCTTAAAGTTTTCTTCTGCCATGCCCCATTCCTGATGCGTCCGATAAATTTGAGCAATTAAACAATAGCAATCGGCTATTTCCAGTTGTTGCTCTACCTTAGCATAAATTTCCACTGCACGCAAATAATTTTCTATTGCTAATTCATCTTCATTGCCTTGCTGTTGGTAAATTTCTGCAATGCATTTATGGGTATTCGCCACATTGCCCCAGCTTTCGGTTTGCTCAAAATATTCAATTGCTTGCTCATAGCTTTCTACCGCAGCTTTATGACGCTGATTAAACGCCCAAATAGAACCAATTCGCTGATGTACTTTGGCTGCTGCTTCCCACAAATCTGCTTGTTCATAAGCATCAAAAGCCTTTTGATAATGCTTCAAGGCTTTTTCATATTGTTTCGCCTCTTGATAAGCCCTACCTAAGTAATCGTGACTACTTCCCATACCTTCGGCATCCTTCATTTTTTCATGCCATTCTAAAGCATATTGAAAATATTCTAAAGCTTGTTCCGATTGGTTTTGCTGCTGAAAAAGCAAGGCCATCTGGTGATAAGTACAGCCAAGATGACAAGTGCGCGTTTTTTTCGCCCACTCTAAAGCCTGTTCATAATATTTTAAAGCTTCCTTCC
>JAHDHV010000213.1 GCA_020631155.1 Bacteroidota bacterium
TTATGGGCAAATCGCTCGGCAATGTTCTTGCCGTTTTTGCATACTTTAAGGACTAGCTCTAATTCATAATGAATTTCATTGGAAAAATCGGGATGATAAAACGGCTTGTTGTTAATAAGCAAAGAGGAGGGCAATTTGCAAAAAATTAAAGGTCTTTTGGGAATGGGGTTATTGAGTTCTTTGGCATGTTCCGCATAATTTCTGCCTACACAAAATATTTTCATAAATTCAAATTTATAAAAGATTGATAAATTTATTTGGGGCAAAAATACGCAAATGTGTAGAAGAAAAAACTAGAAAAAGCGTGTTTTTATAGGAACTTTTTTAAGCTAAAAAAGCTTGACTATATTAAACAACATAGTCAAGCTTTTATTTAGAAAATCAAAACTAATTATAGATGAAGAGTTTAAAATCAGGACAAGCTCTAAACATCAATTGCCTTCAATGTTTGCAATAGACACTTATTGGCATCATACATTTGTTGAATCTGAACAATTCGAGCATCATATTTAGCAGGTTTGTTAACATTTAAATCTGAAAAAATAGCTTCTACACGCTCTATCCAACGGTATTGAGGAGAACTTTTATCCAAAAAACTATCTTCAAATGTAGAAAAATTAATAACAGTAAACCGTTTGTTCTTTCTCTTCTTATCTTTTTGAATCATAAATTCGGCAACGCCATTCTGCCAACTGTAAAAAAGCCATGCTTGAATTTGAAAGAGCTTTTGAATCGCTCTATCTGATTTTTCTTCAAGCATCTTCCAACTAATAGGGTTCATTGGATAGGGTATTGCTTTGTACAAAACGTTGCTTACATCACTGAGTAAATTTTGTTTAACTACTACTACGTTTTCTAAATCTTCTGCTTGTTGGATGCCATATTGTATACAGTATTTTTCAATAACTTTTTCTACCTCATGACCTACATCTTTGGCATTGGCAGAAGTCAACCAATAGGTCTCCAATTCCCAAAGTATGCATAAATGCATCAACTGTTGATAGTGAACCTCTGGATGCCTGTCTAAAGCATCACGTAAATCAAAAATACTGATACCTAAATTTGGAAAAAACGCCAATTGCTCTGCAAATAATTGCTCAAAAAGGGTTAGCCATCCTAATAGCGCGCAAAAATCATATAAAGTTTGACAATACCAATAGTTCTGTATATCATTAATGCGAGCGTTTGAATTTAAATAACTGGCTTCATTATTTAAAATTTTTTCTAGTGTAATGTGTAATTGCTGACTACTCTCAATCAAAGCTTTAAGGTAGTGATAATCCAATTTTTTAAGCTTTTTTTTGGGTTTCACACTTCGAGTTCGGCTTGATTGTTGCTGTGGTTCGGACTGCGTTTCTCTTTCTTTTTCCTGTTCTTTTTCATTAAATTCTCTTTCAAATTGAGCATAATTTTTATACCCAATATACTGTGCTAAAATGTCTTTGGTGCTCTGCCTAAACTTTGAACCTTCTTTAACCTTATCAATGCCATATAAACGCTTGATGGTTGTATCACTTAGTTTTAGTTCAAAATGTAAATCTTCAACATCACGATGTTTGATTTCAGCATCAGGGCGACCTTTAAATTTTTCAACAACTAACTGTAATAAGGCAATAAAAGGGGGAGGAAATGCTGAGTGTTCTAACTGCATGTCTTTACTTTTTTTGTTAAAAAATGGTTTCTCTAAGTTGCTTCTCAGAATGAGCATTAGCAGTGTGTTCTATGTAAAAAATAGAGCGAATTAACAAAAACAATAGACTCTCAAAGTATAATACCTTTTCTAAACGAAATGTTATCATTTGCAAATAAAAAATTTTCATCAAATAAATCATACTTTTCTGTCTATATAAATGAGCTATTTAAGACAATGGTGAAGCCTTTTTTAAAAGGTGTTCAATTTAACTAATGATCATTACCAATTCAATTTCCTTTCACAAAGTTCCCTTCAATTCGTTTTTTTTCTAAAAAAAATCTCTCTAATTTACTAGTAATCAACTTATTAAAAAGTAAAACCATCTTTTACATTAAAAAAAGCTTTTTTTCACATTTCACAAAATAAAAAAAAGGCACCGTTTATTACATTAGTGAAAAACAACACTTTAAGTTATGTTCTCAACTCTAAACAATAATATCCTACCGTTTTAGATTGCATAATATATGGCCCTAAAACGCCAGAAATAGCATGTTTTAACAAAGGAATGGGCAATAAACGCAAACCCAAAATAATTTTTGATAAACGAGGATAGTCGAATATTTTTTTACTTCCTTTTTGAAAGTTAATTAAATTAGGCAATGTTTCTACAGACAAATCTTCTTGATGTAGTAACTGAAAGCCAGCCTTTTCTGCCACTTCTAACCATGATTTAATAGGTCTAAAATCGTGCATAGCGAAACCTATGGTAAATAATTGAGCTGCTTTTTTTAGGTTTTCATCTGTTATCACTTCAATTGGTTGTTGCAAAAAACCGTCAAAAACGATGAGTTGACCACCGGGTTTGAGTACTCGTTGGGCTTCTGAAAGGGCATGTTCTATATGCTGACTGTGCGATAAACTTTCGATGGCAAAGACCAAATCAAAGCTATTGTCGGCAAAGTGTAGTTGCTCAAAATTGCACTCTTTGAAACGTACATTCTCTACCTCTTTATACTTTGCCTGCCGTTTTGATTGAGCAATATTAGAAGGGGTCAAGTCTACGCCTATTACCTCCGCATGAGGGTTTTGCTCTGCTAAAAAAATGCTGTTGAACCCCTGACCGCTACCGAGTTCGAGGATTCGCATAGCATTGGTTTCCCTTACCTTTTTTTGAATGTGTAAAGGCTGCTGTAACAGGCCTTCCGCATGACTTCTCCCCTCTCGCCCTGTTTTAAAATACAAAGGAAAATGCATCGCTCCCTGTTTAGAATGTAGCCATCGGTAATATTTCCCATTGGCGCGATAATATTTGACCGTCAAATCTTCGTCTACTTTAGTTGAAAGGAGTTTGTCTATTTTAAAAACACGATCAATTTTATTCAAATATGTTTGTAGTTCTTTTTTATTGTAATTACTCATGATTTTTGGATATTTAGATATTTGGCTTTTTAGCTGTTTAGAAATCAGATTTTAGAGATTAGAAAATAAAGCGTTATTTCTTGCTTTTCGCTAATTCCAAAATGGAAAAGTTGCTTTTTGGCTATTTAGCCTTTTAGATTTTTGGCTGTTAGAAATCAGGTTTTAGAAATCAGAAAAAAAAATATCAACATATTCCATGAGGGCACATGATTAGTGATTAGGTGTTTTTTTATGGGTAATTTCTTTTTGGATAAGTTCTGTAATGAAGGCTTTAGCCGTTGCAATATTATAAACATATATTTATCAAGTCTAAGCAAATCATCAACATTTCACTAAACCCTACTATAAGCCCAAAGTCATAAATTGGCGATACCCGATTTGCATTTATTGAAGTTTAAAAAGTTGCTATTCATAATTAATAATTCTCAATTCGGAACGAGTAATTAATAATTCGTAATTAAATAATCACAGTATTGATTTTAATAGGCTAGTTTGCAACCCTATTTTGTGTATCCATATCTTATCTACCGTAAGAAAAAACCTTTTCATCTTACTAATCAATAACTACACATTCGCACAATTATCACGCTGTAGCACCTAATCCTAAAATTTCAAAAAATCTTTTTTGTGATATATAAAAGAAATTCTAAGAATATGAAGTATATTAGGTATTTGAGCTTATTACTACTCATCAGCTTTTGGATGCCGTCTGTATCTGCCCAAAATTCCGATATGGAAAAAGCAGATAAAGCATTCTTTCGCCAAGATTATCCAAAGGCGATTAAGCTGTACAAAAAAGTACTCACAAAATCAAAAATACCTCAAGCACAAGCCAAAATTGCTGAGAGTTACCGCTTAGTCAATTATCCGCAGCGTGCCGAGCAATGGTACAGTCAAATTGCTGATTTTCAAAGTATTGACCCTATTTATTTATACAATTATGGTTTGGTGCTGAAAGCCAATGCTAAATTTGACGAAGCCAAGCAAATATTTATGCAATATAATCAGGCGGTGCCTAGTGATAGTAGAGGGCTGCGACAAATTGAGGCTTGCCAAAAGTCCAATTTTTTCCTCACTGATCCCGGCATTTACAATATTAATATAACAAACCTAAATTCCAGTATTTCCGACTTCGGCCCTGCTTTTTACAAAAACGGGATTATCTTCGCTTCTGAGGCGAATGTAAAAAATACAAAAAAGAAATACTATCGAAAAGATGCTCCTTATTTAGACTTGTTTTATGCCGAACAAATTAGCGACGATCCTTCTGTATTTGGCGCAACACAACGCATCGAATCGAAGGTGACCACTGCTTTGCATGAAGGAACGGTTAGCTTTTCGCCTGATTTTTCGACTATGTATTTTACCGCTAATAGTGCGAATAAAAAGAAAAACAAAAAAGGGCCAACCGTTATCAATCTCAAAATATACGAAGCCAAAGGCAGCGATTGGAGCAGCATTTCTTCCTTTCCATTTAACAGCAACAACTACTCTGTTGGCCACCCTACCCTAACGAAAGACGGAACGGCCATGTTTTTTGTTTCTGATATGCCAAATGGTTATGGTGGAACAGATATTTATGTGACTTATAAAAATGGTAACTCTTGGGGCATACCCGAAAATTTAGGCCCTGAAATCAATACCGAAGGTAACGAAATGTTTCCATTTATTGCAAATGATGGCGTATTGTATTTTGCCTCAGATGCCTTGCCCGGTTTGGGTGGTTTAGATGTGTTTTCGTCTAAAGCGATGGGTAGCGGCAATTGGAGCACTCCTAAAAATCTACGCTTTCCGATTAATAGCAATGGCGATGATTTTGGTTTTATCATTACCGATGACAATCAAATGGGGTACTTTGCCTCTAACCGTTCTGGAGGAAAAGGCGATGATGATATTTACAATTTTGTTTTGAAAAATACCAATGACAAAGTGGCAATGAATCCACCGCCACCACCTCCTCCGCCACCACCACCACCTCCTCCTCCGCCGCCACCACCAAAATGTCCACCACCGGGTACACCTTGTAGTGATGGCAACCCAAATACCATTAATGATAAGGAAGATGGCAACTGTAATTGTAAAGGTATGATTCCTGCGCCACCACCGCCACCTCCGCCGCCACCTACCCCGAAATGTCCACCACCGGGCACCCCTTGTAGCGATGGCAACCCAAATACCATTAATGATAAAGAGGACGGTAATTGTAGATGTCGTGGAGAAGTGCCTCCACCGCCGCCGCCAAAATGTGCGCCACCGGGTACACCTTGCAGTGATGGCAACCCAAATACCATCAACGATAAAGAGGATGGTAATTGTAATTGTAGAGGCACAATTCCACCACCGCCGCCGCCACCACCGCCACCACCTACTAGAAAATGCGCGCCACCGGGTACACCTTGTAGCGATGGCGACCCAAATACCATTAATGATAAAGAGGATGGCAATTGTAGATGTATTGGCTCGCTTCCACCACCACCTCCGCCACCACCTCCGCCACCACCGCCGCCGCCACCACCTGCGCCAGCTTTATGCCAAGTGGAAGGTAAGATATATGATAAGGAGTCGGGGCTGCCAATTGACGGGGCAACGGTACGCTTATTTAATGAGCAAACAGGCAGTGGTAGTACCACCATTACGCGGGGCAATGGCTTGTATCAATTCCCTATTGATCCAGAAACGAAATACAGCATTTATGTCAGTCATAAAGGCTATTTTACGGAAACGAAAAAATTATCTACTGTAGGTAGAGATTGCAGTTCGCCTTTGCAAAATGATATGTCGTTAAATATTTTTATTGCAAAAATTGACTTATCAGAGCCGATTAAAATTGTGGCAGGGGAGAAAAATAAGCGGGAAGATTTACCGCTTCCGACCTTGAAGCATATCTATTACGATTTGGATAAATACGATATTCGTCAGGATGCAAAAATTGAGCTGGATAAAATTGTGGCGTTTATGAAAGATAATCCGGGGCTGCAAATAGAGTTGGGTTCGCATACCGATTCGCGTGGCTCTAAGGACTACAACCAGCGACTTTCTGAAAAACGAGCGCAATCGGCTAGGGATTATATTGTGAGCCGCGGCATTAGCCCAAGCAATATCAAACCTAGAGGATATGGCGAAACGCGCTTGGTAAATGAGTGCGCTGATGGTGTAAAATGTACAGAGTACAAACATCAGCAAAACCGAAGAACAGAATTTATATTGACAGGCTATATTGGTCCTCCACCCGGACAAGGTGGTAACTAGCACTGTTTTAAAGTTGATTCTTTTTTTTAGACAGGAGATATGAGACGTGAGATAGGAGATTTTATGTTTGAAAAGATATAAGATACAAGACGTAAGATATAAGATTTGTTACCTCTTCTTACATCTTAAATCTTACATCTAACTAAAAGAATCATCCCTACTTACTACAAGCAAAAGAAGGAATATTGAGGGTACGCCCTTGATGTTCCTTTTTTTTGTTGTAACTCCGATTTTCAATCGGAGAACATCTTTTGCCGATTAAAAATTGGTGTTACTTTTTTCATTTAAACAACTCAGGCTCACAAATCCATCAAATGTAAAGACACAAAATCTTGTGTCTCTACCCCCGTGCCTGAACCCTAAAGCCCATTTCCCGTTTATGTACTGTCACTAATTGCTAGAAAAATGAAAATATATTACAAAACAATACTTTTTTTTATAGTACTACTACTATTTAGCTGTAGTTATTCGGAGACTTTTCATGAGGTGAAGGTTGACGGTCGGTATGCTTTGTCGTTTCCTGATTATATGGAGGCAGCAGAAGCGGATAAACCTTTAAATCCTAAAGCATCGCTGCAATATTTAAACTACTTTCGCAATATTTATGCGGTGGTTATAGAGCAACCTAAAACCAACACTATCAAAGACTTACAAAGCTTCCAGCAGCAAGCCGAAAGCGAACTCCTACAACATCTTTCCGCCCCCCAACGCTTGGACAGCACCGCCACAACTATCAACGGTCTACCTGCACTACAAATGGCTTTTGCAGGTGTTGTAAACGGAACACAGGAAACGGATACCAAAATTTATTATCGAATGGCATTTGTGGAAGGAAAAACGCAGTTCTACCAAATCACGCTATGGACTTGGTATGATTGGCGGGAAAAATATGAGGAAGAAATACAGAAAATATTTAACTCCTTTCGTTTAATTACGAATTAGAAATTACGAATTACGAATGGTGGATTTTGGGGAAATTCGTGACTTGTTGACCAGTGGATTCGTGATTCGTTGGCCACACGAATCCATTGGCCAACGAATCACCAGTCCACGAATCGCCAATCTACGCCAACAAAGCCCCTATCCGAACTTTTTTTAGGGCATTTTCCAAATCTGTGATTAAATCATCGGCGTGTTCGATGCCTACGGAAAGGCGGAGTAGACCATCTGTGATGCCTGCTTTTTGGCGTTCTTCGGGCGGCATTGCAATGTGTGAAGTTTCGGCAGGTGAGCAAATCAATGTTTCTATGCCGCCTAAGCTTAATGCAACTTGCACAATTTTTAAGGTTTCCAAAAAGTCACCGATGGCGCGCATATCGTCTGTTGCCAATTCAAAGGACAACATTCCACCAAAACCGTTCATTTGTTCGGCAGCTATTGCATGTCGCGGATGCTCGGCTAAAGAGGGATGATATACGTTTTTAATGGCTGAGGAATTGTTTAGATAGTTGGCTATTTTTGTCGCATTGGCATTTTGCTGAAGCACGCGCACCGAAAGCGTTTTCAAGCTGCGCTCTATCAAATAACAATCCATCGCATTTAAACTACCGCCATATAATTTAGCTGTTTTCAGAATTGGCTGCATCAATTTCTCACTCGACAATATTGCTCCGAAACACAAATCACTATGTCCACCTAAATATTTTGTGCCACTATGTATTACCACATCTACCCCTTGTAAAATCGGATTTTGATTGATAGGACTGGCAAAAGTATTGTCTACAACAGTCAATAGTTGATGCTTTTTTGCTAGGGCAACAATCCCTTTAGTATCCAAAATAGTGAGCAATGGGTTGGAAGGTGTTTCAAAGTAAATGAGCTTTGTATTATCTTGTATAAGCTCTTCAAAATCAGCCACTTCATGCCCTTCAACAAAGTTATACTTGATGCCTCTTTTTTGGAATTCATTGGTCACTAAAGAGAAGGTTCCGCCATAGATTTCTTTAGAAAAAATAACATGATCGCCTTCATTGAGTAATGCGAAAAGGGTGGTGCTAATAGCTGCCATGCCCGAACTGGTCAAAATGCCTGCCTCACTGCCTTCTAATTGACATAGCTTTTCGATAATTACCTGCTGATTAGGGGTGTTAAAATAACGCGGGTAAACGTTATTCCCCATCTCTCGGTATTTGAAAGAGGACGCAGGGTATATCGGTGTCACTACACTTTGATGTTCTGCTACTTTTTCGCTGCCTGCGTGTATGCAAACAGTTGGTTGGTGTGTGTTTTTCATGGTTGAATTTGTTTGATTTTTTTTGAATTATTGTTGGAGACAAGGCCTGCCTTGTCTCTACGATTTATGTTTTGTTTTTTAGGCGATTTAAACCAGCCTTTGCTTGTTGATCAAAACTGTCTTTATAGGGGTAACCTTTGTAGCTTAGACAGTTTTTGTAATAGCTTTTTGCTTGTTGATATTGCTGTTTTTCTTCGTAAATTTTGCCGATTTGCAAACAAGATTTGGGGGCAAAATAGTCGCTTTTATCGGTGCTTTTGTCAATGGTTTGCTGGTAGTAGTCAATCGCTTTTTTGTGTTTGCCTAATCCCTCGTAAATTCTTCCATAACGATAAATAAATTCTAATTGTTCCTTTTTTTGGCTAAAATCTGTTTTCTTTTTTCCCTTTAAAATGGCGAGAGCTTTTTTATAATACCCTCCGTCAAACAATAAACGCGCTTTCAATAAAGTTACATTAGGCTTCACCTTAGAAACCGCATTTTTATGTGCTTGTTTATCGGCATCTACCAGCCTATAACCTTTTGATTCACAATGCTTCATGCATTTTTCGCTTTCCTTTGGACTATTTTTCAACAAATGACACCAAGCTAATTTTTGGTAAGCATCTTTAATGTAATGTCGCCCTTTGAAATTGTCTACAAATTGGGCAATGTGAAGATGAGCATCATTATCTAGGCGATTGAGTTTTAAAATGCCTAAAAAATAATCGAGAAAATAAAACTTTTCGTAATCTTTTCCTTGCGGTCGATTCTCCAATGTTTGAATGGCAAAATCGCTATGCCCTGTGCGAAAAGCAATGTCTGTTACCAACAAAGCATTGAGCAAATGGTCTTTTGTGGGCAGTGATTTGGCAACTTTCCAAGCTCTTTCCTTTTTGGTATCTAAATAAACGAGCAAAAAAGTGTGCATTAATTTAGCTTCATCATATAAAATGCGATTATTTTTTTTAGCATATTGAATGAATCCTTCGAGTTCGCTCATACCCTGTTGAATATCGCCGCTAAAACCCAAAATTTTCATTCCCCATTTGTATTTGTCTGGTACTGTGCCAATTAGCGCGTGAATCAAGCCCAAACTTTTTTGGTTGAGTTGGAAGTCCGGAAATTTTTTGGCATTTTTTTCCAATAATTTATAGGCTTTTCTAATTTCCCAAAATGCTTTCATATATTGCTCAAATTTTAGGCGCGCTAGAGCAGATTGTAGCTTTATTTCTGCTTTGCTAAATAGATAATAAGGCGAAGTTTTATCCGCCTTATCTATGATTTCCAAGCGTTTATCCTTATTTATATTCAACTGTTGTAAGGCTTTTTCCTCCTCCGTAATAAAGGTGCGAAACATATCTACATAATTGCCTAAAAAGTGAGGAATAGCATTATTAGGATTATCGCGCAACTCTTTGTCTAACAGTGCTTTACCCTTATCTAAACGTAGACTAATCAGATGTCGATATGCTTGATGGCAATTATCATTGAAGTCAAAGATTTTGGTAGCCTGAGCAATGTTAGGACTGGAAAATGCGATTATATACACTAAGAAAGTACCGATAATATTTTTCATATACATAATGTAAAAAGCAATTGGTAATGATTCAAAATTAATAACTTTTGAGTGAAAAAAGAGCCTATTAATCAATAA
>JAHDHV010000214.1 GCA_020631155.1 Bacteroidota bacterium
AGCCAACAAATTACCATTCTATCAGGCGATAATGCCGTTTTTGAATTAGTAGAAAGTACTTGTTCAACAGGCGCAAATCCCATCCCACAATTAACCGTTAATACAACACCTAATGGTATTTTTTCTATTTCTAATGATGGAGTAATTGACCCGAATACGGGCGAAATAGATTTATTTTCTACACCACAAGGGAATTATACGGTTACTTATAATACGTTAGGCGTTTGCCCTAATTCATTTAGCCAAAGTATTGATATTCAAGCAATTGACTTAATGTTGTTGGATGTCAGTGCTTGTGAGAGAGGTGTGAATACCTTTACCGCAGAATTGGTTTTGGAGAGTGAAACAGCAGGCGCATTAAGCATACAAATCAATGATGATGAAGTTGTTCCGATGGTTAGCGGCCTTCCCATTGTGCTGACTTTTAATGCTAGTGGCATTTATTTTATTTTAGCTAGAAATGAGGCAACGGGCTGTACAGATGCCGTCAATATTGAACCGCCTAGCTGTCCGCCTTGCTCGGCATCGGCAGGTACTTTGTCGGAGGATTTACAAATCACTTGTTTTTCAGAAAATGTAACAGCCACAACTACAGGGCAAATAGTGGAGGAAGGAATGATATTGAGCTATGTTTTACACAATAACATAACTGATATGATTGAAAATTCAAACATATTGTCAGCCAATAGCTCAGGCAATTTTAATGCAGCAGAAATCAATCATCCTGCTTTTGAATTTAACACCATTTACCAAATAGCAGCCATTGTAGGCTATGACGATGATGGTGACGGACTGCCCGAATTAGGCGATATTTGCACTAAAATTTCTAATAATATCCCTGTTGTCTTTTTAGCTCCAATTAGTTTAAAAATAGATGAATTTTGCGAATCAGGAACAGGTGATTATATCGTAAACATCAGCCCTATAGGTGGTTATCCAGGGTATAATGTCACTGCTCTTTATGCTTTAAGTGGTGATTTTACTGGAAATTTATCTTTTGGCGAAACGGCAACCATCGTTTATTCTCTAGGCACGACAACAGGCTACAATTTTGCTATTAATGATGATTTTGGTTGTGAGCCAACTACAATGACAAGCCCACCGATTGAGTGTAGCAAAACGCCTATTGAGTTACTAAGCTTTGAAGGAGAAGTGATGCCACAAGGTAATCAGTTAAAATGGACAACTGTCAGTGAGCTCAATAACGACTATTTTACCATAGAACGCTCTTACAATGGCATTGATTTTGAGGCAATTACACAAATAAAAGGGCAAGGAACAACTTTTGAAGCCCATCAATACAGTTATTTAGATAAAACGGCCTCAAGTGGCACCAACTACTATCAACTTCGACAAACAGATGTGAATGGAAGCAGCAGTTTATCTAAGGTGATTCAACTCACAAGAGGCGAATTTACGCCTTTCCTAGATATTGTACCTATACCTGCCAAAGATTTTATACAAATGTCCTTCGCATTTTCCAATCAAGCAGTAACCAAAGCAGGGCAAATGCGTATATATAATGCACTTGGACAGTTGGTGAAAGAGCAAATATTAGATAATTTACAACAGCAATTACAAATTAATATTCAAACTTATCAATCAGGTTTATACTGGATAGTGATAGAAAATGAAAATGAGCGTTTGAGCCAAAAATTTATTAAAAAATAGCAAAATATCTTTTTGGGATGAAAAAGATGGTTCATTTTTTTAACTAAAAAAATAAAAAAGCATTGCTAATGATGTAAAAAAGCTGTAACTTAATAGCCCGTTTCGATTTTATTAAAAAATCTTGAAATATTTTTTAAAAAGTATGCAAACAAAAACAGTACATATTCAAATTGAAGGCATGTCTTGTGGGCATTGCGCCAACTTCATTCATCGAACCTTAGATGAATTGGATGGCATTGTTGAAAAAGAAGTGAGTTTAGAAAATGCTCAGGCAAGTGTTCAATATGATGATAGTAAAATTACAGCATCCGCTATTGTAAAAGCTATTGATGAAACTCATTTTAAAGTTGCTGGTATTCAGTAAATTACATATTCTATAAAAGAAAAGCAAAGGTAAGCATTGTGTCTTACCTTTTTTTGTCTCTATTAAACGAAGACATGAAAAAACTAACCATTAAACACATCGTAGAGCTACACGAAGACTATACCCAATTTTCAGAAGAGGAAAAGAAACTATTTCGTTTGGCGAAAAAAGCCAGTGAACATGCCCATGTGCCTTACTCGCATTTTCAGGTAGGGGCAGCCGTATTAATGGAAAATGGGCAGGTATACAGCGGCAGCAATCAGGAGAACGCCGCTTATCCGAGTGGCTTGTGTGCCGAGCGCGTCACCCTATCCTATGCAGGCGCGAATAGCCCAAATGTGGCGGTCAAGGGCATTGCCGTTATTGCCCAGTACAATGGCGATTTTGTAAAGGAATTGGTTGCGCCTTGTGGTGGCTGTCGGCAGGTGATGGCAGAGTATGAACATAAATACAATCATGATATTAAAATATATATAATGGGCAAGGGCGACCGAGTAATGGTGGTGAATACCGTTAAAGATTTGCTGCCTTTTGGTTTTTCAGGCGATGTATTTGATTCTGAAAATGCTTCGCCGCAGGAATTAAGGAATGTTTGATTTTAGAGGTTGGGTGAATTAGAGATTTAAGAAAAACGGCTTGTTTATTGAGTAAATTGTATAGCCTAATATTTCCTAGATATATTTATGGATATGGGGTAGGAAAAGTAAATACTGTATGAAAATATACATACATAGTCTTATAGAAGGAGTATGTTCAGAAGTTATGGGTAATTAAAAATAAGAATTAGTTAAGGAAAAAAAATGTGTTGTGTGGTTAAGCAACATGAAAAAAGTGTAAAGTAGGGAAAAAGAGGTAATTTTAACTGAAGGTGAACAGTGTCAAATAGGTTTATTAATGAATATCAAGTAAATAGTCATCAATGTGTAGGTACTTATATCATAAAAAAAAGTGTACTTTAGATAAATACTATAGCACCCTCATAGAGCAATTTCCTGAGCATAATTTATACAACTTACCTATAGATGAGGATGGTTACTGTATTTTTCATAGTAAAAATAAAGATTGGAAACATAAAAACTCTTTTTTTAGGTGGTTTATCAATTTAATTTATTATCAAAATAATGATGAAAATTTAAAGAAAATCGACTTGAGCGGTTTCAATATAATTGGTATGAGTGAAAATTTAATTAATTTTTTGGATTTTGAGGAGGTATTTGGTGCTTTTAGAGCTAAGATGCAAAAGAGTAATTTCATAAGATTAATTGTGTTAAGTGAACTAAAGATTAATAAACCTGTTGATTTTTCAAATTCTATTTTTACTGATGAAGTTGTAATATTTAGAGTAAACTTCTCATCTAAAATTAATCTAGATAATGTGATATTTAAGAATTCCCTAACAATCAAAAAATGTTCGTTCAATAGATACGTGACATTTGCAAATAGGAGTATTTTTGAAAAAAGTGTCAATATTCAAGAGTGCTTATTTGCTGAATATTTGAATTTGGAACAAGCAATTTTTGAACATAATATAAGTTTGTTAGATTGTGAATTTACTGAATTAATGATGGGAAATGTTTCAGTTGGTAAGAATAATGATATAAAACATTGGAATAAAATACAAAATTCTATTTTCAAAAAAAGGCTTAACCTGAATAATTCGGTATTTTATAATAGTATAGCATTTACTAGTTGTACATTTAAAAATGAAGTAAGATTTGATAACAGCTCTTTTCATAAAGAGTTTAACTTAGTGAAGCCTAAAATTGAAGATAATATTCACTTTATTTCTTCTAATAGGAACGAGAGTTTATTTAAAACTTCTGCTAACTTTCTGTTTGGAAAAGAGGCATTTATAGGAAATGGTCAAATAATATTTAATAATATAAATTTGTATTTGATCAACCCGTCCTTTAAGGAAAATCTTAGATGGCTTGAAATTAATCATAAAGTCAATATACAAAACTGTTTAAGATATAGAGTTTCCATTGAAAAGGTATTTAATATTAAAACTTTAGATTATCAGATTTTAAGAGATTTAGGTAATGTACTAGAAAATTTTTTTAGTAATAATTATAGGACTAGTTTAAATATAGAAACTATAAAGGACGCTGTTAAAAATGAAGTGCGTATTATATATCACACAGATGATAATATTAGCCTAGAAGAATTTAGGAGATTAATACTTCATTGTAATGAACAACTCATAAATTTAGCTTCTGGTATAACTAAATGCATTACTCCAAGTGATAAGGATAATTTAATTGCTTTTCGTAGTATAATTGAAAGGTATAAGGTAGGGGTTGTACAAAAATTAGTATATCCAAATTCATTATCTGATTTTTTTGATGATGTGCTTTCTAACACTACTAATTCAAATAAACCAGTATTATCTAATAAATTATTACAAATAATTGTTAATAACTATAAACTAAATGAAATGAATATAGACAATATTAATATTCATGGAGGACAGCAACAATTTGCTGATACTATAATTAATAATAGCAATAATTTATCCCAGGAAGATAAAGAGATGCTAGAAGTTATTAATCAAAATGTATCAACAGAAAAGGAAAAAAAAGAGCTAATAAAAAGTATTGAGATCATTAATTCAGAAGTAGCTTCTAAGGAAGATAAAAGTAAAGCAAAAAAACTATTAGAACACTTTATAAAAGAAGGTGTTAGTGGAGTAGGTAAGGAGGTTGCAAAAAAACTCTTAAGTGGGGGGACATGGGAATGGTTGATACAATTTATATCATAAATTTTATTCTTCTTCTGATTGTTTATGGTAAATTAAACTATGTATGTCTAAAATGATTCAAGGTGATTATTGTGAATTTCTAAAGTGAAATGTAATACAAAGCAAAATAACAAAGGTAACTCATTCAACTACATCATTTGTTGTTGGAAGCCTGATTTTTATTGGATTTTTAATCAGTAGGTTGCTTAGTAGACTTGTTCGGCGAGTTTCATATCGGGCTAAAATTGACTCTTTTTTTCCCCACTTTATGCCTTTTTTCGGTTAAGTAGAGCTACAGCTATACGCCCTCAAAAAGCCTTCAAGTGCTTGAAAATAGTTCCATTTTTTCACCAATCTGCTCTCGCCGAACAAGTCTAATATTAAATTAGACGGAAAGCCAAATAAGCTCATAATTCAAGGATTAATTTTTGAAGCTGTTTTAGGGATATTAAATATTGTTGGCCTTGTCAGTAATATGACTTAAGAAATTTATATCTACTCAAATAAGTACTTAGCACTTAAAAATAAAAAATAAAAATTAAAGCGATAATAATTCCCAAGAAGCCGCTACTAAACTTAGTCGTAGGTATTGATAACAATCATCAAACAATAAATCATGCATAAAGAAATAAAATTAAATTCAAACTATCTAATAGCAGGCTTGCTGTTTTTGATTCTCTCGTTTTTGGTTTTTCTACCAACTACCGAACAATTTAATAAGGCTCCCAGTGAATTGTCATTAGGTATTTTGTTGGACTTATTAATCACCGTTCCACTCATTTACTACCTGTTAATTAGGAAAAAAAATATACCCAAATTTTCGCTCGTCTATGTTTTTATTATAGGTATAATTTTGGCACACCTAATCATTCCGATAGAACATCAACAGCTATTGATGAAGATAAAATACATCGCTATTCCAGTACTGGAAATCGGAATTTTGGGAATGGTCATTTATAAAATGGCCTCTTTAAGAACCTCCTTAAAACAGACAAAAGAAAGTGATTTTTACGATAAATTATTGATTGCCTGTCAAGAAACATTCCCAAAATTTGTTGGTAGAGTTTTGGCGACAGAAATTGCGGTTGTTTACTACCTTTTTAGCCGTTCAGGAAAAAAAGAAAACAACGAATCAAGCTTCACCTATTTCAAAAAGAGCGGCATCAAAACGGTCATAACGGTATTCCTTGTTGTGGTTTTTATCGAAACAATTGTTGTTCATTTATTAGTAGGAATATGGAATGTAAAAGTGGCATGGATACTAAGCATTTTGGGTTTGTACGGTATCTTACAAGTCACCGCCATATTGAGGTCTATGAATAAAAGACCCATTGTAATTGATTATGAAGCCAAAAAACTTCTATTGAGATATGGATTTGGATGTCAAACCACAATCCCTTTTTCCTCAATAAAAAAAATAGAAAAATACCATAGACAAGTAAAAAATGATAAACAGCACATCTACCTTTCCCTTTTTGATATAATAGATAGAAGTAATCTTACAATACATTTGCACAGTGAGCACATTTTAAACAAGATATACGGAATTGACAAAAAGTATCAATCAATTTCCTTATTTGTAGATGAAAAAGATTTATTTTTGGAAAAAATCGAAAAGATTGTAGTTGACGCAGTATAGGCAAAATTAGGTGGCTGTGTTATAATCAATACTTCTAATCAAATTTGAAGGTAAAAGAACCATAAAAACGTAAATGACGGGAGGATTAAGGGATAATTACTCAAAAAGTATTAAATTTGTTAAAAAGATAAGTTATGATAATAGCAAATCCAATTTACGATGTAGTCTTTAAAAGGCTGATGGAAAATGAACGAGTAGCAAAATTTTTTATAGGAACAATGATTGGTCAAGTTGTAGAATCCTTAGAGTTGAAACCTCAAGAATTTACTTATACCGACAAATTGATAGGTTTAACAGTATTTCGACTTGACTTTATTGCTGTAATAAGAACAGCTGATGGAGCATTGAAAAAAATATTGATAGAAATTCAAAAGGCAAAAAACGAAATAGATCTGATGCGATTTCGCAATTATCTTGCTGAACAATATAAAAAGCAGGATGTGATAAATGATGAAACAGTAGTGCTTCCTATTACAACCATCTACATATTAGGCTTTAAATTACGGAATATAAAAACGGCATGTGTACATGTAGAACGCCAATATCGAGATTTGATTAATCAGTCTATTTTATCTGAAAAAAGCAACTTTATAGAGCGTTTAACACATGATAGTTATGTGGTTCAAGTCAGGCGATTAACAGGTCGTTATCAAACAAAGTTAGATAAATTATTGAGTGTTTTTGAGCAAAAATACTTTATTGGAGATACCGAAACGATAAAAGAATATCGTTATAAACTAGAAGATGAGGATATAAAAAGGATCACAGATATTCTTCATCTGACAGGCACCGATCCTGAAAGGAGAAAAGAAATAGAATCAGAACAAGAAGCTTGGCGTTCCATAAATGCGATGTTTGCAGAACGAGAAAAAACATTTCAAAAAGAATTAATTGAAAAAGACAAAGAGTTGAGCGAAAAAGACAAGGAGTTGAGTGAAAAGGACAAGGAGTTGACTGAAAAGGACAAGGCACTGACTGAAAAAGACAAGGAATTAGAAGAGCAGCGCAAATTAATTGAGGAGTTGAAAAAGAAGTTGAAGGAATAACGTTATACAAGAATAATATTTTATACTACCCCAAAAAACCGCCTATATTTTAAAGTATTTAAGAAAAACGAGCGGCCTATTGAATAAATTGAAGGTTAAAGCTATATTTGAGTAGTGTGTTTGTAGGTGTGATGGGTATGAACTGGGGGATTAAATATATTAAAATAACAGTCAATGGATTTGTGCCACGTGCTGTGGCACAAATTATATGGGGGTAAAATACATAACTTAGGTTTGTAGAAAGTGTATTTAGAATTTTTTTTCTTTTTTAAAAAAATAATTGTCTTTATAGAAAATGAGTAAAGAACTATCCAATAGTGAATATTTGAACTGGATAAAAAGCTTAAAAACTAAAATCCGTAAGGCACAGAACAAAGTTGCTTTTTCAATCAATTCTGAGTTGCTGGAATTATATTGGGAACTAGGCCGAGAGCTTGCGCTACAACAAAAAGATATGAATTGGGGGAGTAAATATATTGAAACAACAGCTAAAGAATTACGGTATTCTTTTCCTCAAATAAAAGGGTTTTCAAGGAGGAATTTATATGCTATGCGGCAATGGTATCTGTTTTATTCACAGGAGAGCGAGTTTATGCCACAGCATGTGGCACAAATTCCATGGGGACACAATAGGCTTATCCTATCAAAAGTAAAAGATTTGGAAGAAGCCAATTTTTATATAAGTGAAGTGATAGAAAATGCTTGGGATAGAGATACTTTAGAAATACAAATCGAAAATAGACTATATCAAAAGTTAGGAAAAGCTATTACAAACTTTGACAGAACATTACCAGAAGAACAGTCAAAGTTGGCAAAAGCAAGACTAAAAGACCCTTATAATTTTGATTTTTTAGGACTTGAAAGTGATGCCTTAGAAAAAGCGGTTGAAGATGAATTGGTCAAAAATATAACCAAATTCCTGCTTGAATTGGGAAAAGGATTTGCTTTTATGGGTAGACAATACAAAATTGAAATAAGTGAAACCGACTATTTTATAGATTTGCTATTCTACCATGTAGAATTGCAATGTTATATCGTTATAGAACTGAAAGCAGGAAAATTCAAGCCTGAACATGCAGGAAAATTGAATTTTTACCTATCTGCTGTAGACACACAAATAAAAAGTTCGAGGGATAATCCAACGATAGGGATATTATTGTGCAAAAAGAAAGATAAGATAGAAGTTGAGTATGCTTTAAGAGATTTGAATAAGCCAATGGGAATTAGTGAATATAGGTTGACAGAAGCTATGCCAGAAAGAATAAAATCTAAGTTACCATCAATTGAAGAATTAGAGCATAAATTGGGGAAAATAGATAATAGAGAGGTGGGAGAATAAGCTACTTTTTTATGTTAAAGAAATAATATGATTGATAACAAAGTTCTTTTTAGGTATTTGCTTGGAGATATTGCTTGTATATTTTGGTCAATTGTACTAAAATACAGGATTTTTTTGTAATAAAGTATAAGTGTTTGATAGTCATTTAATTATAGGAGATAGTGAAATGTTGAAATTAAAAAATTTGCATTGCAGTGAAAATATGATTATTTTTAAGTATTAAACTTTGCTTATTAACAATAAATGATGAAAAATGGGTATTAAAATTTCAGCAGAGGTCCTAAAAAATGCAAAACTTTCAGAACAAGATTTTCTGATTGAAATTGCTGTGCATTTATATAATATCGGACGTTTAACTATGGGACAGGCAAGAAAATTTGCGAATTTAGATCAAATTAGTTTCCAAAAAGAGATGTCTAAAAGAGATGTTTATATTAAATATGGAATCGAAGACTTAGAAGATGATCTGAATACAATACAATATATTAATTCTAAAAATGAGTAGATAAGTAGCTGAAAATTATTTGATTAGATATTTTAACGTAAAAAAAATAATAACTTACGAATCACCAATCACTGATCCACGAATCTCTAAGATAGAAACCACAAAATAAAAAAAATACCCAACAGACCAATGAACCTACCAATAACCCAAGCCTACAACCAATGGGCAGAACAATACGACAGCAACGACAATAAAACAAGGGATTTAGATAAAGTTGCGACCATTGACACCTTGCAAAATTATGCCTTTGATACGGTATTAGAATTGGGTTGTGGTACAGGAAAAAACACTGTTTTTTTACTGGAAAAAGCGAAAAAGGTAGTAGGATTAGATTTTTCAGAAGAAATGTTGAAGAAGGCAAAGGAGAAGATTACACATCCCAATATGCAATTTCAACAAGCAGATTTAAATAAAGAATGGGAGGTAAAAGACAATTATTTTGATTTGATAACCAGCAACTTAACCTTAGAACACATCAAAAATTTTCAACACATATTTCAACAAGCACAGCAAAAAC
This sequence comes from Bacteroidota bacterium, assembly GCA_020631155.1. Taxonomy (GTDB): domain Bacteria; phylum Bacteroidota; class Bacteroidia; order Chitinophagales; family UBA2359; genus JAHDHV01. The sequence continues at coordinate 9,822 of JAHDHV010000214.1, forward strand.
TAAAGCAAAATGGGCATTTTTTCATCAGCGAATTACACCCCATCAAGCAATATATAGGCAGCAAAGCACGATTTGAAACCGACAAGGGTTTGCAAATAGTAACTGCCTACACCCATCACCTCACCGACTACCTAACCGCCGCTAAAAACAATGGCTTCCAATTGCTAGAACTCAAAGAATATTTTGACAAAGAAGGAGATACCAATATCCCAAGATTGATTGTGTTTGTTTTTGGGAAAGTCTAAATATCCAAAATCTTAGGGTTTGGAGCTAAATTGGCTTTTCGCCTTTGAGTGTGTCAAGAATTTAGGGAATGGCAAAATACTGTTTAAATAGACATT
>JAHDHV010000661.1 GCA_020631155.1 Bacteroidota bacterium
CGATTCTTCGCCAGCATCTAGTGAGGCATTTCCATTTAAATCATCAAATAAAGTGTAGGTTCTCGTAACTGTTAGTCCATCAGGGCACAGACTACCAGTTGTTACATCTGTATGAGTCATAGTAAGTGTTCCGCAAGGGTCGGGTGTGACATTGGTAAAAACATTGTTGTAATCTGTTTCCGCAGCAGGCGCATCAGCGGCTGTACAGCCTTCTACTGTTTGTGGCGTTGCATCTAAATTACAAGTAGCAAAAAATTCGCAGCAACTGTCCAAAGTAACCGTTGATGTAGTTGTACATCCCTCACTATCTGTAACCGTCACCGAATAAGTTCCTGTTGGTACATTGCTCAAATCTTCGGTGGTAGCTCCATTACTCCAATTATAAGTATAAGGTGCAGTTCCACCTACTGCTGTTACATCCACATTAATTTGATTGCCACTAACACAGGTAGCCTCAATAGAGGATACTTGTAATGGCGGAGCGATTGCTACTGAAGTTTCTGCACCACATTTAGGAGCAATTTCTCTACAATCATGATTCGCACAATTACTGTTAGGCGAAGCATCTGTCCATGACAATATTAAATCAGTTAAAGCCAGTGCATCTCCACAGGTATAAGTAACTTCTCCATAGTTGTAATTATCTTGGCTGTTAGGTGGAATCGTACCAGAGCATCTGGAAATGGGGCAATTAGTAACAGTGCCATCTGGAGCTGTTATTTGCAAATTTCCAAAAATGGCAAAAGAAGTACGAGTAGAACCTGTGTTGTTGATAATACACAGGTTTAAGTCGGCAGTAACTGTTTCTCCTGTTGTACAAGTACTACATGGTCCATCTCCTATTGTTAAAAAAGCACCACATAATTCCAAATCTTTAGAGGTACAGTCACCAGCAGTTGTTGTACAGCTAGGGTCGTCAAGTGGATTTGGAATGTCAAAAGCAGGATCGGAAGGACAAGTTTGTGCCTGAATACTTAATGGGGTAGCTAATAGTAAACACAAACATACACAGATAGCCCATAGACTACCTAGATTCATACATTTCTTTTTTTTGTTTAATTCATTCATTGTTGATAACAGTTGTTATTAATTAAAAAATACAAGCGGTTGGTGATAGCAATAAGAGCAGGGCACAACTCCTCTAATAGAGATAAAAAACAATATCACTTAAATAAATTCTTTTTAAAAAGTAATTGAGAAAAAACGGGCGGAATAATTCTTATACAAGAAAAAAAAACAAATAATGATAAAAAATCATTCAAAAATAGACATATCTATTCCATGCATTTGAGAAACGCGAAGTAAAAAAGCAATAACTAAAGAATATTTTAACTGTAAATTTAAAATATTTAAAGAATGTGAAAGAAAGAAATCATAAATAGGTTCAAAACTAAGTAGCTATTAAGTAATCAGTAACACATTTATAAAATACGAAGCAAATAACAAGTAGCTAAATTTCATTGATATTAACCCATACTTTCAATTTAGCTTCTCAAAATTATTTACAAATTAAACTTTGCAAATAATCATTCATTATAATCAGCTATGTTTACAATTACGAATATAAAACATTTTTTATAGAAATTCAAACTGCATACAAAAAAATA
>JAHDHV010000215.1 GCA_020631155.1 Bacteroidota bacterium
CTGTTAAAATAAGCACAAACTGTTAGGTGGATAAACTCGGTATTTGAAACATACCAACTTTTCGCCTTTTTTCTTATGTATTAAAAAATCAACCTTTTAATTAATCTTTGTATACTTTTGATTAAAAAGGCAGTAGATATTTTTTTTAAAAATTTATTAAAAAAATAAAAACTTTAAAACTTATAACTTTGCAACCTTCCAAACTCCAAAATTATTAAGCATTTTCAAATCTCACAACTTTGCACAATCCTAAGATTTTAAGTCTCTAATAAATCATTGATAGTGAATAAATTATCTCCTGTCTTAAATCTTATATCTAAGTACTTACAAATCGCTAAACCAGATGTCCAACATCCTTCCTTTATTACAACTGCTCCGTTGGCGCAATTTATTGGTAATCATTTTCACTCAACTACTATTGCGCTATTGCCTGATTCATCCTATTTTCACCCATCCCCTTGTCAACTACGAGCCAAGCCTCAACCATTTCCAATTTCTACTACTTATTTTATCCACCATCTGCATTGCAGGCGCAGGCTACCTTATCAACGATTGCTTTGATGTAGAAACTGATTTGGTCAATAAACCGCATAAAGTCATTATTGATAAACAGATAGATAAAAACTCGGCAATGCGATACTATTATGGCATTAATGCAGTCGGTATTGTATTAGGGTTTTATTTGGCTTGGGTTATTGGCGATTATCGCTTGGGATTTATACATCTGGTCACTGCCATTTTGCTATGGCTTTATAGTAAAAAATGGAAACAGCAACTCTTACTTGGCAATCTTTTGGTGTCATGGCTAGTTGCTATGGTAGTACTACTCGTTACTTTGTATGATGCTCGTTTAAGTGGGCTTATCAGTCATAAGGTACAGGCTTTTATTCGCACTGCTATTGAAACTTTGACAGGCTATCAGTTGGTAGCGGAGGGTTTGCCAGACATTGCCAATTATGAGTTACTGAATTTTATGAGTAACTATTTATTGGGCTATGCGCTTTTTGCTTTTTTGTTGACTTTTATTCGCGAAATTGTCAAAGATATTGAGGATATACAAGGCGATCGGGCTGTAAATTACCACACCTTGCCAATTGTTGTGGGGCAACAGGTGTCCAAATTAATTGCTTTGGCCATTACCCTTTTCACCATGAAATTGCTGTTTGATTTTCAACTACAACAGTGGCAACTATCGCAGTATATTTCGGTTATTTTTGTTGGAATTGGCTTACAACTACCCCTTTGTTATTTTGTTTTTCAATTGTGGAAAGCCCGTTTTAAACCCGACTTTCATCATTTAAGCCAATTATTAAAGGTGGTGATGTTGGCTGGAATTGCTTATTTACTATACTTTCGTTTTACGATTGAAATGCCCGAAACAGCACCAAATACATCTGCACCTGCTTACGATATTTTAGATATTGATGTTCAGGAAGATAGTAGCGAAGACACCTTATCCGAGCCTACTTTATTTGATGTTTTGGATACTTTTTATCGCGCTCAATCAGGAGATTCGCTTCCACCCGAAATTATTTTAGATGTGACTATGCCAGAAGACACAAGCAATTTGCCAAAAAAATAATTAAGTGCCAAGCACTAATTAATTGTGCACAATTTTGTTCTAAAGTATTGACTTTCATTTTTTTAATCAAACAAAGATTCCCGTTTAATTATTGTGTAGTACTTATGAATTTAAGAAATGATTTTTTTTAAAAAAACAAATTTCTAAACTCTGTTCTCTAATTTCTAATCCCCCCAAAGAGCCAAAAAAAATGTGTACTTTTGTTGTTAAAAAACAGTATTTATTAACACAAATCAAACGCTATGGCTCAAAAAAGTATCTCATGGGTAAGTTGTCCCGTTATTCTAGCCTCAAAATCGCCGCGCCGCCGACAATTATTGCAAGCATCAGGCATTGATTTTGAAATAGTTAGCAAGGAAATTGTAGAAGATTTTCCGCCTCATTTATCAGTTTATGAAGTGCCTGTTCACATTGCTAAAAATAAGGCAGCCGCCATAAAGAATGAGGTTAGTAGTGACGCGCTTATTATTGCTGCTGATACGATTGTAGCATTAGATAACGAAATTTTTGGTAAGCCCAAAGATGCGGAAGCTGCCTATCAAACTCTTTCAAAATTGTCAGGAACAGCGCATGAAGCTATTACGGGAGTTTGTTTAGCTAATCATCACAAGGAAGTCTGTTTTTATGTGGCAACAAAAGTATTTTTTAAAACACTAACAGATAAAGAAATTTTTTACTATATTGAACATTATAAACCCTATGATAGAGCAGGTGCCTATGCTATTCAGGACTGGATCGGCATGGTAGGAGTTGAAAAAATTGAAGGTTGTTATTTTAATGTAGTTGGCCTGCCTGTTAGTAGGCTATTGCATGAATTGAAAGCGTTTTAATCACTCGTTACGAATTACGAATTACGAATTATTAAATAATTTAAGGAATCAAATTTCTACTTTCTACCCCTAAAAATAGCTTAAAATTTCACTTTTATTTTTTAGCCTGCCCACAGCCAAATAAGTCTAATAGCTGAATTTCAACATCTGATCTCTAATTTCTAACAGCTAAAAAGCTAAAAGTCCAAAAAGCTAAAAAGCCAAATTTCTAAATAAAACAACACAAATAGATATATTATCATGAAAACATTTATAAGCAAATATGTATCCCTATTCTTATTACTACTACTATTGAGCAGTTCCAGCATTTCGGCGCAGAATGTAGAAAAGCTACTCAAAACAGCCAATGGTTTATTCAACAATCACGCTTATGAACAGGCAATTGAACTGTATCGCGATGTGTTATTGGTAGACAATTCTTTGGAGGCTAAAAAGAAGTTGGCGGAGTCTTATCGTTTACTCAATGACCATTCTAATGCCGAATATTGGTATGAAAAACTGATGGGTTTAGAACCTGCTGAATCAAGTCATAAACTGCATTATGCCAGAGCTTTACAAAGTAATGGAAAAACAGATAAAGCGAGAAAATGGTTTGCCGAATATGGCAAAACCAACAAGCTAGGATTAACCTTAGCAAAGGGTTGTGATATGACTAAACAGCTGAGTAAAGACAAAGATAAATACGATCTACTACTACTGCCTATCAATTCACCTGCCTCTGATTTTGGAGCTATGCCTAATGGAAATGGCATTTTATTCTGTAGCAATCGCGCTGAGTTGGGCAGAAGTAGCTCCTCCATTCGCACAAATAGAACAACTTTTATGGATATTTACCATGCTGAAAAACAGCTAGGTAATCAATTTACACCGCCTAAAAAATTGAAAGGGCAGGTTAATAGCAAATTTAACGATGGCCCGATCACTATTTCAGAAGATGGCAAGCAAATGTTATTTACTCGCAACCATTTTTACAAAGGCAAAAAGCGAAAAAGTGCAGAAGGCACCATGAAATTAGCCATCTTTACGGCTTCTTTAGAAGGGGATAAAAAATGGACAAAAGTACAAGAATTTCAACACAATAATAGGGAATTTTCACTGGCTCATCCCACGCTTTCCAAAAACGGGCAAAACCTCTTTTTTGTATCCGATATGATGGGCGGTTTCGGCGGCTATGATATATTTATGGTCACCAAAATAGACACTTTTTGGAGCGCGCCCGTTAATTTAGGCCCTGCCATCAATACCGCAGGCAATGAGGTGTTTCCTTATGTTCATGAGGACGGAACGCTCTACTTCTCCTCTGACGGCCACCCAGGACTAGGCGGTTTAGACCTATTTTCTACTGAGCGCATCGGCAATAAATGGCGCGATCCTAAAAATTTAGGCAAACCCTTCAATTCATTGAAAGACGATTTCAGCCTTGTATTTAACAAAACCAAAGAACTCGGTTATTTTTCGTCTAATCGAGATGGTGGCTTTGGGCGTGATGATATTTACAGTTTTACCAAAAAAGGAAGCAAAATTTACAATAGCAACAATACCGTTATTGAATTGGCGCAGCCTCCTTTAGCACAAAGTACGCTGAATCAATCACTGAAAATGAACAAAATTCATTTCCCACCGGGCAATTGGAATTTGCTACCCGAAACAGCGCGAGAGTTGGATAAATTAGCCATTTATATGCGCTCTACACCAGAGGTTACCGTAGAATTGGCAGCACATACTGACTCTCGCGGCGATGATTATGCGAATCGGGAAATTAGTCTGGAACGCGCCAATGTTGCCAAACAATATTTGACCCAAAACAAGGGCATTGCAGAGCATCGCTTAGTGGCTAAAGGCTATGGAGAACAGCAAATTAAAAATCACTGTTTTAATGGGATGGAGTGTAGTGAAGAAATGCATGATGTTAATAACCGATTGGAAGCGAAGGTGTTAAGCATTAGCAGTATTGTGGGACAATCGCAAATGCCGCCTGCTCCACAGCCTGTTTCTAATCCTAAGCCGCCAACCAATACCTTTAATGATGAAAATCTTTTTCAATCGCTCAATAATTTTAAAAATAGTAGTGATGGCGGCACTTTTCACCCATTAGATAATACTCCCAGTTCACCAAGCACTAAAAAACAAGCAAATCCAACACCTAATTTAACCCCTCCGCCCGGCGTTCAGCCATTAAATTCAGAACAAATCAAAAAGAAAAATCGTGTAAAAGGAAAAATCATCACAAACTCCAATAAGTTTTTGGGAGAACTAACCTATAAAATATTTATCGGGCCATTTAAAAATGTGGATAATGACTTATTCTACACTTATAAAGAACTGAATACACCTATTGATATTGAATATACAAGTAAAGGAATGATGATTGTATTAGGCCCTTATGATACGATTGAAAAGGCGGAGCAAATGGAGACTTACGCAAAGGAAAAAAGCGAAAAGAAAAATAAACGAAAAACAAGGGTAGTTGTATTTAAAGGAACAGAACAGACCAATTTGAAGCTAAGAAAATTAAAAAGGATGAAATGAGATGGGAGACAAAAGATATGAGAAGGGATAATTTTTTGCTTCTTGTTGAAATTTCAGTAGCAGTAGTTTGGAGCTACTGCTACTGAAAAAATAGTTATGAGTGTGTCAGAAATTTAGGGAAAGGCAAAATACGCTTAAATTTTTATTTTGATTTTAACAAAAGAGTATCACCTTAGGAGATTTTAGCTGTGAATGAGATTTTTAGCAAAAAAATTTCACTGTCTTGATTTTTTTGTTTCTTTTTTTATCAAGTAAAATTTAAAAGGGTACACAAATGAAAGTAACAGTTTCTTTGAATGTTGAGTTGGTTTGTTTAGGGGGGTAAATGTGGTTAAGTAATTGGAATCCCTCGCCGAAAATAAGGTTTGAAACTCCACGATTGCCTTCGGCGACTTACTTTTTGCAATCGCGAAAAAAGTAAGCAAAAACGCTTGTCAAAAATATCGTTCTCACGCTTCAGGCCTGCGCTTTGCTACCGATTTTTGACCTGCTCGCGCTTCTTTTTCGCAAATACTAGCAAAAAAGATTCTTGAATCTGCTCTACGAAAAAAAACGATGACTTTTGTGTACCCTTTTGAAAAGTAAAAAAGAAAAAAACGTAGGGAAAGGGACACTTTCAAATACTAAGAGAAATAGTTATTATATAAAAATTCCATTTCTCTGACACACTCAATAGTTATTTGGGAAAAAACTAAGTACCAAGCACTCATTAATTGTGCATAGCCTTGCCCTAAATCATTGATTTTCAATACTTTAATTAAGCAAGCAGCACTTATCTATAAACCCTCAAATTTTGTGATTGCTTCATTTGTAGTATAAAAGCAGGCAATCCCTTAATGTAATTTTTCCTCAAATCCAGGTAATCTAACTCCTTTAAGTTTCGCATGGAAGTTGGTAAGTTTTTTAAGTCATTATGAGTTAAATATACATATGACAATTTTTCTAACAAGCCAAAAGATTCGGGCAAACTTGTTAAGTCATTATGAGACATCTTCAATGTTTTTAAACTGTTTAGATTACCAAATGATTCGGGCAAACTTGTTAAGTCATTATGAGACATATTTAATATTTTTAAACTATTTAGATTACCAAATGATTCGGGTAAGCTTGCTAAGTCATTGTGAGACATATTTAATGTTTTTAAACTGCTTAGATTGCCAAATGACTTGGGCAAACCCTCTAGTTCATTATTTGATATATTTAAGTGTTTTAAACTATCCATATGGCCAAATGACTCGGGCAACACGTTTAACTGATTGTTAGTTAAATGTAACTTTGTTAAACTACTCATACTGCCAAATGATTCGGGTAAGCTTTCCAATGCATTATCAGATAAATTTAAGTATTTTAAACTACTCATATTGCCAAATGATTCGGGTAAGCTTTCTAATGTATTATTAGGCAAATTTAACTGTTCTAAGCTACTCATATTACCAAATGATTTAGGCAAAGCTTCTAATTGATTATTATGTAAATATACTTTTATTAAATTGCCCAGATTGCCAAATGACTCGGGCAAACTTTCTAGTACATTATAAGTTAGGTTTAATTCTTCCAAGTTGCCCAGATTGCCAAATGACTCAGGTAAAGTTTTTAATTGATTATTATGTAAATATACATTTATTAAATTGTTCAGATTACCAAATGACTTGGGCAATATTTTTAGTTTATTAGCACTCAAATCTAGGAAGCTCAATTTTTTTAATTTGCCAAATGACTCAGGTAAGCTATCTAATTTATTATGGGTAATATCCAAATAAGCTAATTCTTCTAAATTGCCAAATGATTCGGGCAAGCTCACCAAATGATTACCTTTAAAGCTGAGTGATGTTACTTTTTTCCAATTTCCAAATCCCTCTGGCAATACCACTAGACGACAATCCCGCATTTTTAGTGTTCTTAATTCTTGTAAATCTCCAATGCTATTTGGCAACTCAATTTTATTATTAACAGATATATTTAAAGTATGTAGTTTTTTTAATTGACCTATATTTTCTGGTAAATGCGTCAGTCTATTATCATATACATCCAGTATCTCTAGTTGTTGTAAATTAGCAAGTGAGCTAGGCAGTTGCTTCAATTTGCCATTTTGCATAACTAATTTTTTTAAGCCTTTCAACGCTCCTATAAAAACTGGCAATTCTTTCATTTTCATTCCATACATATGCAAAACCTTTAGGTTGGTCAGTTTCGCCAGAGCAGGTGATAATTCTTCTAATCCACTTAGTTTTAATGTATCTAATTGTTGTAGTGTCCCAATAATAGCAGGCAATTGCTCCAATTTGTTGTTGAATAAATCTAAATATTGAAGTTGATGTAAGGTAGACAAAGAGCTAGGTAAGTTCTTTAATTGATTGTTAGCCAAATTTAAATGCTGTAAATGGCTAAAGTGAGTTAAAAAATTATCGGATAATGTATCTATTTGATTATTAGCGACTGACAAATATTTTAATTTTATCAGTGACTTCAATTCTTCTATATTGCTTACCCGATTAGCAGTTAAATCTAATTTCTCCAAGCTTTTCAGTTTGTCTAAAAATAGCGGTAAATCAAGTAAACCATTCCCTTTTAAGTTGAGCGTTTTTAAATGAACCAATTTTTCAACACAATTAGGAAAAGCACTTGGAATAAGCCGATTTCCCGCTAAATTTAATTGCTCTAATTGCTGAAGTTGGCAAATAGATAAGGGCAGACTCTGCAAGTTTAAAGTGCTTAAATCTAGCTGTTTCAAACTACTTAATTCACCAATAAAAAGTGGAAATACTTCCAATTGCTGATTTCCAGAGAGATTCAATATTTTGAGTTGTTTTAAATTTGTTAGGGCATGGGGCAATCTAGTTAACTTATTATTATTCAAATACAATTCTTTTAAATTAATCAAATTTCCAATTCCCTGTGGCAAAAATTTGTAAGCACAATTAGCCATATTCAACACCTCTAAGCTTTTTAACTCAAAAATAAAACTAGGTGGATGCTGCTCTTTTTTATAGGCATATGCCCATCTCCCTCTTCTTTCGCCTATATCCAAAACCTTTAATTGCTTTAAGTTGGATAGGGTAGCTGGTAGCGTTGAAACATTATGGCGATTTAAATACAATTCTTTTAGATTAACTAAATTGCCAATTTCTTCTGGAAGTTCTTTATAAGAATTATCAGAAAGATGTAGCATTTCTAAATTACTCAATCCAAAAATAGTACTAGGAAATGGTAAGTCAAGACTTTTGCTCCAGCATTTTGTTTTATTCAAGTTCAATACCTTCAACTGTTGCCAATGCGTAAAATCTGGCCACGCTGTCATACAGTTTTCCGCTAGTTGTAATTCTTTTAAATTTTTTAAGGAAAAAACAAAATCAGGAAGTTTTTCTAGCCTATTTTTACTAATATCCAACACCTCCAGCTTTGTCAAATTAGTCAATGTTGCAGGGAAATTCGCCACATGATTATCAGCGATATCCAACACCTTTAATTTAACCAACTTTCCAATGCTTTCAGGAAGGTATAAATGATTTTTCTTTAGTTCATTTTTCCTAAGTCGTAATACCTCTAAATGCTGGAACTCTCCTATCCACTCAGGCAATTCTTTCCAAGCAGTTCCCTCAATAGACAGGCTTTTTAAATTTGAAAAAGCACGCAATTCCTCTGGAAATACCGTATATCCAGTATTTGTAAGCGATAGGTAGTAAACCTGCTCTGTTTGTTGTAGTGCATCCTCTAGTGAAGTATAAATACTATCTTTTTGTGCTAAGACATTATTGGTCAACACCATCCAAATCATCGTATTGAAAAATAAGCATTTATATTTAAGCCATTTATTTTTTATATTTTTTATCATTACTTTTATTTTTTACAATGGAAAATAACTCCTCTATTCCGTTTTTTTGCTTGATATTAAGTACTACACAATAATTTAAACGAGGCTCTTTGTTTGATTAAAAAACTGAAAGTCAATACTTTAGAACAAAATTGTGCACAATTAATTAGTGCTTGGCACTTATAAATATTGATAGTGATTGAATTATCTCATGTCTCATATCTCATATCTCATATCTCATATCTCCTGTCTCATGTCTCCTGTCTCCTGTCTCATGTCTCATGTCTCATGTCTCATGTCTTAAATCTTATGTCTAAGTACTTATTATCAAAAAAGTGTGAACAAAAAAATGGTTTTATACACCATCTTTGCTGCACACTCTTTGTTAAATAATCCAGTATTGATTGTTCTACTGCGGACAAATCACCTCTACCCAATCGGTAAAGCCGCCCATTCGTACTAATTTATGAGTAGTAATCATACCATATTGCAAAGGCACTTCCACTTCTTGAGTCGTAGCTGGTGATTTTAATACGTTTTTTCGGACGGTGCGATATTTGGCAGGCACTTCGCGTTCCACTATTTGCATGGGGCTTTCCAAAACTTGACGACTGACAGTTCTATATTCGGCTGGAATACTAATTTCTCTAGTTTCAGCAGGTTTTTTTAAGACTTGTTTGCTAACTGTTTTATATTTTGCAGGCGTTTCTACTAAACACCACATTTCACAATCTTTAGGATTGGCACTTAGACAGCTTCTAGTTCCTCTTTTTTCTACCCATGTATTTAATGCAGGCATAATAAGCACTTGTTCGCTTACTGTTTCAAATACAGGCGGTATATACTCCAAACGTTTGGCAGGCTCTTTAATCAGTAGTTGTTCTGTTTTTGTGGTAAAACGAGCGGGCTTAATTTCTGCTATTTTATGGGCTTCTTTCACCAATAATTGTTCTTCTATAGTTTCATAAACCGCAGGAATGACTTCTAATTTAGTACTCGCCTCTTTTAGCACAATCTGCTCTGTCACTGTCTCATATTGATTTTGGATCAAACACTTTGCATAGCATTTTCCAGCAATGGCATTTGGCGGTAAATCACCATTGATTTGTGCATTTGCTTGGGGGGATAAGCCTATCAAACATAGGGCTAATAATAGTAAGGGTAATACTTGATTCATTTTATTATATTTTAATAAGTAAAAAAAAGGTATATTTTAAATACAGTGCTTTTTCACCAAACAGTTTGTAGCTATTTTAACAGCTCGTGGATT
>JAHDHV010000216.1 GCA_020631155.1 Bacteroidota bacterium
GTGAATGTCTATTTAAACAGTATTTTGCCATTCCCTAAATTCTTGACACACTCTTCTCAATTGAATGAGCTATCTATGCTCAGATAGTTCGTTGTTATAGTCAATTTTGATAATGACAGGTATGATGATTGGGCTAGAGCTTTCTTCGTGATAGCCTTCAAAGTAGATTTGCTCGTTGGCAGTGGTATAGCGAATGTCATTTTTTTCAATAAGAGGCATGTCAAATGTTTTTTTAAGTAAATGAGCTAGAAATTTTCTTTTAGAAGATTTTTTACTTAGTTTTTTGCTTTCTGCGTCAAGTTCAACATTTGCAAGTTGTTCAAATTTGCCTTTATCTAATTGTTTGTTGCTATATAGCACAATTAGATAGTCTTCTTGTCTTTTTTTGGGTTTTATAGTTAGATTAATATTAGCTTCATTATACATTTGCAGTCGGGGAGGTTCGGAGGAGGAAGGGTAAAGTAATTTTAGCTGTCCATTATCTTTTAAATTGAAAATATAAGTAAAGGCACCATTTTGGTCTTGTAGTTTTAAGTCGAAATTATGTTCCTTTCTTTTAGGTAAAGACATGGTATACGCTTGGTTTTTCTCATCAAAATGAAAGTTTGGAGAAGGGGATGCTTGGGCGGTAAGATGCACATCAATATGTCCCCATAGGTTATAATCGCTGACTTTAAATATCATTGTTGCACGTTCTGTAAATACTTCATAGGGTATCCATGCGAAACCCTTATTTCCCCAATCAGTTCCCCAACTATTTAAAATTTCAAATGCACCACGCATCTTAGAACCCTTTACTATGTAATCATCATCATAACCAATAATGGTAACGGCATGATTTTTATAGAATTTGCTAGGCAGTTCATCAGGTAGCCATACTTTATTTTCTAAGTTGTGTAAGGAGGGAGGAGCTTGTAATACAGCTATTACTGGCTTATATTCAATGAGTTCATATTTTATATCATTCATTTTTATTTGGAGGCTATCTTTAAGCCCACTAATTTTTTTAAATGTTTGAATTCTATTTAGTAAAGCGGATTCTGCGTCTATGTTTGGGGGGATACTACAGTCAAATTGTCTATCTGATATCTCCTCTGCTTTGTGAATACCATGTCTTTGCCAATAGGTCAATACCTCTGTAGGACGCAATCCTTTATTACAAAACTTATCGTCTCGTTCCTTCAATTCTAAATAAGGAACTTCTATATTGTAATTATTTTTGTTAATTCTTTTTACTTGTTTGTACCAGTTATTTCTAATGGCATTTCTAATGGATAAAAAGTAGTTCATTGTCCAAATGGTGCAGGTAGCATAATCTCCTTGTGACTGAGGCGTAGGGCAGTAGGGACGTAAGGAATAAACTTGATGAGTAAGTGGTTTGTGACCATCTCTTGAAAGAAGAACTGGTAATGTTCTATAGGTTTCCATTTCTAAATCATCAATCACAACGCCTGTAGTACGTTGTTGTGGCGAGGTATTTTGGGAATGTGCTAATGGCATGAAATAGTAAAGAAAGGACAGTAATAATATGAATACTGATTTTTTATTATTCATAATGATTGTTATTTACGATATGTTTCATTTTCTTCCTAACACTTTGCTTGTAAGGTTGCCTTTTGGCGATTTAGCTTTTGGAAATTTCAAAAGGGTACACAAATTAAAGAAGTAGTTTTTTTTGAGTGTGAACTTGCTTTGTTTTTTGGGGAAATGTGTTTAAATACTACTGAAACCCTCGCCGAAAAAGTGTCTGATAACTCCACGATTGCCTTCGGCGACTTACTTTTTGCATTCGCCCAAAAAGTAAGCAAAAACGCTTGTCAAAAATATCGTTCCCACGCTTCAGGCCTGCGCTTTGCTACCGATTTTTGACCTGCCTGCGCTTCTTTTTCATAAAGCAGATTCATGAATCTGCTTTATGAAAAAATGATGACTTTTGTGTACCCTTTTGAAAAAAAAGTCAAGTTCACGCTTGTTTAAAATATTTTTTTGTGGAAAAATATCATTTGAGTGTGTCAAGAAAAGAGGGAAATCGTATAATAATAGCTATTCGCTTTAATTTAAAAAGTGTTGGGATTATCTAGGTTTTTTTCTTTTTTCTTGATAAAAAAGAAAAAAAAATCAAGACGGTGAAACTTTTTCGCGCTTAACGCAAAAACTTTCTTTAAAAGGGTACACAAATTAAAACAGTAGTTTCTTTGAATGTTGAGTTGGTTTGTTTAGGGGGGAAATGTGTTTAAATACTACTGAAACCCTCGCCGAAAATAGGGTCTGAAACTCCACGATTGCCTTCGGCGACTTACTTTTTGCAATCGCGAAAAAAGTAAGCAAAAACGCTTGTCAAAAATATCGTTCCTACGCTGCAAGGCCTGCGCTTTGCTACCGATTTTTGACCTGCCTGCGCTTCTTTTTTGAGCAGATTCATCCAATCTGCTCTAGGAAAAAACGATGACTTTTGTGTACCCTTTTGAATTGGAAATTAGCGATTAGAGATTGGAAATTAATTTTTGAACTTTCTTGTAGGTGTAAGTCTTTGATTTTTTTTTATAAAAAATAATGACTAAAGCCGTTGTTGCAGTCTGACCACATGCATAGGGTCAGATAAAACAGAAACTAAAAAGCTCAAAAACGAATCTACTAATCATTAATTCATGAGCTGTCAAAATAAGCAAAAACTGTTTGGTTGAAAAGCAAGTATTTGAAATATACCTTAATTTACCAATTAAAGTAGGTGTTTTTTTATTAAATGTGTTGAGTTATGATTATTGTATAAAACATTTTAAATTTTGTAAACTGATCAATTCCGCTTGAGTAACAAATGCACCGCTATCATCTTGACCGCCATAAATAAGAATGTTATTACGATCTTCAAGGTAGATAGCAGAATGTCCATAACGTCCTATCTCTAATGAGCAATCCAACATTTTAAATACATTACTTTCTGCATCATATAATTCAATAGTGTTTAGTGCGGCTGTTCCATTTTTTCCGCCAATAATTAATACAATGCCATTGGTACCAGGAAGTAAAGTAGCAGTGTGTTGTTCTCTAGGAGTCGTCATAATACCTGTTTCGCGAAATGAACCATCTTCAATGTCGTAGTAGGTAAAGGTATTTAGTGCTTCATTCCCAATAGAGCCACCTGTAATGAGTATTCTTTTGGTGTAAAATATATCAGAGCCCAACCATGTTGCCGTATATCCAGTTGTGCCTATACCATTTGGTAAGTTATCAGTAATTTCAAATACTGAATCTTTATAAACTACTATTTCTCGAACAGTACTTCCATTATTTTCGCCACCCATAATGAATATTCCATCTGAACCACTTTGTTTAAAATAAGTAGCTGTATGATGGCTACGAGGAGAAGGTAGAGAAGTGCCACTTTTAATATTTTCATTATTTGGATCAAATAGTTCTGTTGAGCCGTCTCCAGCACCCCCTATAATGAGTAATTGCCGTGAATCATGCAGCCAAGTCGCAGTATGTCCCCTACGTGCTTGTAGAAGAGTCGTATTGATTGTATGAAAAGTATCTCTTGCTGAAGATGTATAATAACGATATATACTGATTGTATTATCAGCTACTTTCGCCTCATTTTCCCCACCTATTAGCACCACCATATACTCATTAGGAATACGAGTAGCGGTATGATAATTAGGGTGTGTTATATTTTGTATGGCAAATTCAGCATCTACATAAAAAGCGTTGGGATAGGTGAAAATTTCTGGTTCAACATTTCCACCTGTAATTAATACTTGAGTGCCATTAATTTGATGTTGTACAACATTACATTGGTGATGAAGAGAGCGTTCCAATTTAGCAGTTCCTACAGAGCCATTTACCTGCCCTGTTCCGTTGGCAGCCCTTGTAAAGTTGATACAAGGAGTCGCATCATCACAGTGATTACTGTCAGGAGCTTGGCAAGCAGAACTCATACCTATAATGATGGCAAATAGTAGGGCAAAAGGCAGTCTAGTTGTTTTCATGATTAGCGGAATTGAGTGAGTATTGAGTAGGATTTTTAAAAAATAAAAGTCTGGTTATCAGTTATTTGTATGTATGTTGTGGATTGTAGCTGCTTCCTATCTGAATACTCATTAGATGATCAATTGAATTTGAAAAGTGGAAAATCTGTTTTTCCTATTTTTGAGACATTAGGTTTTTGGGTTACTTCTGGATCTATATTTTTGATTTCTATAGGCATTTGTTTTTGGATAAATTTGCCTAATTCTTGTAAAGATAGGTAGCCATCTTTATTTTTATCACTTTTAGGGCTACTTAGAGCAGCATTTAAGGTTTTTACAAACACACTTTGTTGATGGTTAACGATTTCCCAAGCCCTTCCGTGGGCAGAAGCAATCGCAATTTTAGCATCAGGATACTTTACAAAATTATCTGTTGGATTACTTAGAAAAGTAAATGAGGTAGTAGTAGATTTATTGTCAAAATTAAGCGATTGTATCAGATGACTACCATAACAAACATCAAGCATTAACAGGGTTTTACAGTCAATATTGTTTAAATATTTTTCTAGGTCTTCTTTGGCGATACTGGCCTCTCTATTTCCATTTTCAGTATATCCATACAATTTGATTTTGTCTTTTTCCCCATGAGCAGCAATATAAATAATGGCTAGATCATGTGGTTGAGATTCTAAGTTCATGAGTGTACTAGCTATTTCTGTTGCCTTACTATTATGTAGATTAATAGTGTTTATTTTTTTGTAAAGCGTGTTGCCTTTTTGTTCAAAAAGCCTAGCTATTTGTTCAGCGTCTTCTTTCACAGAAATCAACTCTTTATTGTGAGTGTCTCCTTTATAGTCAGTGCTAATGGTTATTAAATGCAAGTTAGGCTTTCTGTAAGGGTTGATATAGGTTAAATAGAAGGTTGTGTCTATTTTTTGGGAGTTATTACTATAAATAATACGTATTTCATTAGGTATATTTTCTAAGAGTCCTAGCTCATATGTCCCTTCTCTTATTATGTCTATAATAGGTAAAGGCGGCTTAGAAGCATCTCTACTCACCAACTTTTTGTCTATGGTATTTGGTTTGTTAACACTAGTTACTGTTTCAACTTCAGGATTAATTGGATTTTGGGCGGCGATTTTACTAGAAACATCCCTTCCATTTAAAAAAAAATGAATGTCTCCAGTGGGTACATTTACCTGCTTATTGTATATGTCTATAAAAGGCAATATATTAAGTGTATAAGGGCTTTGATAGACTGTATCTGAAAGAGTGGGTTTTAGATATAGTCTATCTTTAGGATATTTAACTAAGTCCTGTGGAGAACTCATAGTTGTTTGTAACTGCTCCAAATTCTGTCCGTATGAAAACAGATAAAAGCTTGATAAGACGATTAGTATAAATAGTTTTTTTGCGGTCATTACTGTTACTGGGTTTTGCTTAAATTGGTGTTAATGTGTTTAGTGTATTGATAGTAGTTAGATTGAGCGTAAAGGGTAGGAGGAGGTTAATAGAAAGGGGAAGTAGCGTTATTTATCTTACTCTTTTTCTTTGCTTTTTTTGTTTTTTTACAAATTTTCTATTTTTGGCAAATAAATGAAGGATATCGGCAGCGTATATAGTGCCAGCAACACCAAAAGCAATGGTCGCATTTCTAGCAAATTTATCCCTTTCCTTGTCGTCAAAAATCGGTTTATCATCAGGGCCAAGTCTAGTATTTTGGGCATTTTTCCATTGTCCAATACCATAAGCTAGGGGAAATAAACTAATTATTGTTGGTATCCACTGGGTCAATTTAGCTTTAGGTTCTGTTTTATGATCTACTTTAGCTGGTGTTTCGTTTATAGGCACTATAGAATTTATCAGATTAGGCTCTTTTTCTATAATTGTTTCTTTTTCTTGATTTTTTTCACTTACCTGTCTATTAGCTACATAAACCTGCTTTTTTTCAAGTGTCCATTCTCCAATACCCGGCAGCATATAATCCCAAAGCTTCAATCTTTCAATGGGAACTTGTACTTTTTTTTTATCAACAGCTTTATAAGCTAGTTCCACCTGATTCCCTATAAACTCACTGTCTTTAGGTAAGGTATACTTAATTTGCTTTTCCCCCTTGATACCTTTAGATATATCCAGCGTTCCACGCAAAGCATCCCTAGCAATTGTAGCTGTGAGCTCACCATCATGGAGAATGTGTAGTGCTTCAATCATGAAGTGTTGTCTAGCTTTAATTTTACTCCTATCAACCTGATAATACACAGTTAATTCTCCATCATCTGACATAGACATATTAATACTTTCCTCCTTGATTTGAGCTTCTACCTGATAGGGCAAAAAAGTTATACCTAAAACTAAGCATAGAATAATAAAAGTGATGTTATGTGAAGTGATTTTTTTCATTTATACATGGTTTTTAAATCATATATTTACTGTTAGGTGTGATAAGAAAACGCTATTTGATAGGCAAAGTTATTTTAATCAAGGCTAAAGTAGGCCTTTTTTTTAGCAAAATCAAGCAAAAAAAAATTTTTACAAAAAAAACTTTAAAATGGTTTACCTTTTTAATTGGCAATTGATATACTAGTAGGATCATTGTATATTAAGGGGGTGTAGCCCAAAAAGAGCCTAATTTTGGGCTACTGAACACCAAAAACTGTGTTGTAACACACTTATAAAAATAGGAAATAGTGCAAAAACTTTTTACAACTTATCTTTCCCTTTCTTTTTTTAAAAAAAACAAATTTATTAAATGTGGTAAAAATTATAAGTTCTATTTAGATGCACTATTTTTATACATGGGGCTATTAAAACCAATCAGTTATTCAATCAACTAGCTATCAACTAAATTCTAAAGGCGCGCAATTATGAAAACGAGAAATTTACTACTTGGTAATATACTTACTTTTTTATCCAAAGATATTATTTTTACAAAAGAAACAGTTTTGTTAAGTGTATTATGTTTGCTACTTCTTTTGGGGGGGAGTGGGGATGTGATGGGGCAGGTAGGTTCCGCTAATTGTAGTAATGCTAATGATATTACAAACAGTACTTTTCCTATCTGTACTGAAATTATTAATAATGGAAGTAATGAAGTTACTTTTACTTGTAATGGACTTACTGACACAGATATAAATAATGATACTTGGTATTTTTTTCAAGCTAATGGGGGGGGGTATACAATTACAGTATCACCTAATTCAACAGCTCCTACCCCCTTAAATAATCCAGAAGTATTTATATTTCAAGATGATGGAAGTGGACTTTGTAATGGTTTAACTATAGTAGATTGTGCAGAAGCAACAGCTGGGGCATCAGCTTCAGTTACTATTCCTACCACAGTTTCGGGAAATAATTATTATATTTTAATAGATAATGATGCATCATTTACACCAGAACTTGATTTTTGTTTGGAAGTCACTTCCACTTGTAATGCAGATGCAGGGGATTTGGCAGGTAATAACCAAACAATTGCTGACCCACCACAACAAATAAATTTTGATTTTTGTGAGGGAAGCACGCCGTCTACTAATATGATTGAATGGTGTGGTCAAGTTGGTACTGAAATGAATGCACAATTGCTTTTTGTATTAGGTAATATGGTTGAGGAGGTTGTTTCATTAAATAATGAGGATGCTGATGCATGTTTAGAGGGTATTATACCTTCTGGTTTAAGTATTGGGAACTATACTGTTTACTTAGTTCATTATGACAATACTTTGGCAGGTAATATTACTATAGGTGCTAACATTAATGATATCATTGCTTTGGAAACAGATAATTGTATTGATGTTTCTGATATTGGGGAGGAGGTTATTTTGGAGGTGTTTGGTTTGCCTACAGTTACACTATCAACAGATAATCCTCCCAATAATGAAGTCTGTTTGAATGAGACTTTAGATTTATTGGTTAATATTAGTGGGGGGAGTGGTACATTTACAATTAGCCCAGGATGGCAAATAACAGGGGGAACAGGTATGGGGACACTGGATTTTCCCAATGCAATAAATCCAGTATTTACAGGTACAGATGTTGGAACGGTAGAGTTGACTTGTACAGTAACAGATAATAATAGCGAATGTGTTGGTATAGGTATGTTGACATTAATAGTAAATGATTTGCCTGTAGCACCAACAACCACTCCAGATGCTGTTTGTCAAAATGGTACTATAACAACAGGACTTACAGCAACAGGCTGTACAGGAGGAACACTGAATTGGTATGATGCTATGACAGGTGGAACACAACAGGGAACAGCGAACTCCCTTGATCCTACAGGTTTAATCGCTGAAGAAGGTGCTTTTGACATCAATACACCTGGAGACTATACTTTTTATGCAGAATGTGTTGATGCAAATGGATGTAGTAGTACAAGAACCGCAGCTATATTTACTGTTTACGAAAACCCAACTGTAGCACCAACAGGGGGGGCAGCTTGTGAAGGGCAAGGTAGTGTAACATTGATGTCTAATCCATCTGGAGGCGATATAACTTCTGGCGATTATATGTATACATGGGCAGGTCCAAATGGACAATCTTCGACTACTGAGGATGTTATTCTAAACCCTGTAGCAGCAGTTGATGCAGGAACTTGGAATGTGACTATTACAGATGATAATGGATGTACTGCTATAGGTTCGACTACAATAACTATAAATACCCCTCCTACCATTGCACCTACAGCTAATATTCCTTGTGATGGACAAGACGATTTATTAATTATTGGTAATCCTGTTGGTGGCACAGGGCCTTACACCTTCTCTTGGATAGGTCCTATGGGACAAACTTCTACGGATGAAAATCCAGTAGTTAGTCCAGGAACAACTGCTGTTGATGCAGGAACTTGGGATGTAACTGTTACAGATGATAATGGATGTACAGGTACAGGTTCGGTAGTTGTTACAATAAATGACTTGCCTGCCGCCCCAACGACTACTCCAGGTGTTGCTTGTCAAAATAGTACTATAATAGCAGGACTTACAGCAACAGGTTGTGCAGGAGGAACACTGAATTGGTATGATGCTATTACAGGCGGAAACCTAGAAGGCACAGGAACACCTTTTGATCCTACCACTGCAAATGTTAACCCTGTAGACTTAAATGTACCTGGAGACTATACTTTTTATGCAGAATGTATTGATGCAAGTGGATGTATCAGTGCAAGAATCGCAGATGTATTTATTGTTTACGAAAACCCAACTGTAGCACCACTAGGTGATCCTAGTAATGAAGTATGTTTGAATAAAGCTTTAAATTTATTGGGCGTTCCGAGTGGAGGAAGTGGAACATTTAATACGCATTTATGGACAATAGAGACAACCGGTACAGGTAGTGGTACATTAGATGATGTGAATGCAGAAAATCCGGTATTTACAGGAACAGTTGTAGGCACAGTAGATTTGACTTATACAGTGACTGATGATATGGGTTGTATGGGTACAGGGACTTTGACTTTGACAATAAACCCCTTACCCGAAGCAAACCCCCATACATTAACGGTATGTGAAGATGTAGCAGGCAGTGGAATAGGTACCTTTACCTTGAGTGATGCAGATGCCGTGGTTGATCCAAGTGGGTCTAATACAGTAAGTTATCATGCTAATCAAATGGATGCAAATGATGGAACAAATGCTTTGTCTACTCCTTACAACAATACAACACCTAATAGCGAAATTATTTATGCGAGTGTATTAGATGGGAATGGCTGTATCAATACTTCGGAAGTGACTTTAACAATAAATCCATTGCCGGAGGCGATTGCCCATACATTAACGGTATGCGAAGATGTAGTAGGCAGTGGCGTTGGTACTTTTACATTAAGTGATGCAGATGCTGTGGTTGACCCAAGTGGGTCTAATACAGTAAGTTATCATGCTAATCAAATGGATGCAAATGATGGAACAAATGCTTTGTCTACTCCTTACAACAATACAACACCTAATAGCGAAATTATTTATGCGAGTGTATTAGATGGGAATGGCTGTATCAATACTTCGGAAGTGACTTTAACAATAAATCCATTGCCGGAGGCGGTTGCCCATACATTAACGGTATG
>JAHDHV010000217.1 GCA_020631155.1 Bacteroidota bacterium
TAAGGTTAAGAGCAATAATTTTTATATGAAATCCCTCTTTTTCTGACACACTCTAATTATTTATAGTAGCTAAAGCCGTTTTTACAGTCTGACTACATGGATTATTTGCTTGAAAAACACAGCATTTGAAGCACATCTCTTTTTTATTGTAAAAACAGATTCGTTAAAATAAGAATTTATAAATTTCAACCACTTAAAAAAAGTCACAGAAACTACTCACTGTCAGAACTTTATACATTCCCTTTCAAGCCTTAAAAGGTATAAGCCTTCTGAGGTCAAACCCTTTTAAAAAATGTAAATATCTATTATCATACAGGAAACACTAATAATTATGAAACCCATAAATTACTATTTATTACTTTTCTTCTTTCTGTTTTTCCAATGCAGTTTTGCACAAACAAAAAAGCCTCCAATCAAAAACTTAGATTATGAAAAACAAGGCGAACAACTTTTAATCACTTATGATTTGAAGCAAGACAATTTTTCTAAGAAAAACAATATCATTCCCTCTTATAATGTGCAAGTTGCTATAACGACCTCTTTTGGCATTATCAATCCACAACATATAAGTGGTGATATTAAAAATGTGACACCGGGGATACAAAAAAAAATATTATGGGATATATTCCAAGATGTAGATGAGTTAGATATTGAAGAAGTCAGGCTTTTTTTAAGTTATGATGCTGCTACTAATGCAAAGGTAAAAAGAATACAAGGAGCTAAAGCTGACTTAAATGCACGACAAAGAGATGCGTATAATAAAGAAAAATATAAAAATCAAAGTGTTTTTGCTAAACATAGCCCTGGCATTGCGGTTCTTGCCTCTGCGATACTACCCGGTGCTGGACAACTTTACAATAGAGAAATTCCTAAAGCATTGACCCTCTTACTTATAGGTGTTCCTTCTGGAGTGATAACTGGATATGGAGACCCTGAAGAGACAAGTACACAGGTGGCAGCTTTAGTTTTTTTAGGAAGTTGGATTTATGGTATGGTAGATGCTGGAATAGTTGCCAACAAATTAAAAAAACAACATGCTCTTAGCAAAAGAAAGCCTTTATTTGACAACAAATATTTAAATGCTGATTTACAACCCTATTTTTCTCTGATTACACCTACTCCTTCCACTCCCCTACAAACAATACAACCTACTATTGGCGGTCAACTGACTATTTCTCTCAAATAAGTAGTCAAATAGGAAATTAGATTTGGTCATAATTAACTCACTATTAATGAGTTATGACAGTTTCAGTTATTGTTTATTTTTGTCTATCTACTTAACACTCAACAATTACAACTATGAAAAAAAAATTACTACTTATATTATCATTCCTATTATTCAGTAGTTTTATCAATATTTATGCACAAAAATATAGAGATGTTATTGAAAATGTAGCTTATTACAGTGAGCACAACAATTTAATCATCACTTTCGATATCGTACACCAAAAATCCATTAAAGCAGACTTTATGGATAGCTATGATATTCTGATAGAGGTCATTACACCTAATGGAAAAGTTAAACCAGAATCCTTAAATGGAGATTTTTTAGAAGTAATACCGGGGTCAAATAAAGAAATCATTTGGGATATTTTTGCTGATGTAAATGAAATAGACATTACTTCTATTCAATTAGTAGCTAAATATATGGGGAAAATCCATTTAGACTGGTCTGAACAGCAAGCAATTATAGCACAAGAAGAAAAAGAACGGCAAAAACGCCCCACTAATGCTACTACAATTAAAAGTAAAGGAAAAATTTTTACTGGAAAAACCTTAAAATTTCCTTCAAAAAAAATGACCAAAAAACCTTCTAGTCAAGCAAAAATAACAATAGGTTTTGCTAATATAAAAAAACAAATAAAAGAATATGTTGAAAACAAAATAAATACATGGCAACAGAAAGATGAATTTGAAAGTTCGGCAGATTATCGCTTGCGTATGAATGAACGCCCAGAAAAAATCCGAGCATTAACCGATTTAGCCATCCAACATTACAAAGAGATAGAAATAGAAAAAACAGACCTAAGCAGTTTCACATTAAGTCAATATGATGCGGATCGAGAAACTTTTAAAATAACGCTCAATCGTTTAGGTTCTTTTGTGCTCAAAGTTCCTAATCTGGGGGATGAAGCTCGCAATTTTAAAAAATTAAAAAATACTGTAAGTTTTACCAATCCTGATTTAATTGTAGATTTAAACAATAATAAATGGATCATTAGCCATATTGAGGCGGTATGCGCTGGAACTAATAAAAACTACACTTATAACATAAACAACAAATACAAATACGATCCAGTGCAAGATTTTGACCTAGAATTTAAGCCAATTGTCATTGATGCAGATAACCAATTAGTGACAGAGGACAAACTAGAAGATGCATTTGATCCTGATGATATTAAGTGGAAAAAAATAAAAATAAATAAATCACATAATAAAGATGCTTTTGCTTTTTTAGTTGGTAATAAAAATTATAAACATCTAAAATCTGTAGATTATAGTTACCATGATGTCCATACAATGCGTAACTATTTAATTAATGCACTTGGGTTTAAACGTGGAAATGTTATTGTTGTAAAAGATGCTACCCAATCTGATTTTAATAAATATTTTGGGGTGGCAAATAATCATAAAGGTGAAATTTACAATATGATTAAGCATCATAAATCAGATGTTTATATTTTTTATGCTGGACATGGTGCGCCCGGGCTGAAAGATGGCAGCACTTACTTTGTACCTACCGACTGCGAAGTTAATTATTTGGAAAATCAAGGCTATGCAACAGATGTGTTTTATAATAATCTCTCTAAATTGCCCGCAAAATCTATTACAGTAGTGCTTGATGCTTGTTTTTCTGGTGCAGATATATACAAAGATATTTCTAATGTAAAAATAAAAATAAAAAATTCATCCATTAAAGACCCTAAAATCCTTGTCTTTTCTTCCTCCTCTCAAGATCAAGTCTCTTGTTGGTATAATGCCAAACAACATGGCTTATTTACTTATTTTTTCTTAAAAAGTTTGTATAAATATCAACAGTTGGATAGTAATAAAGATGGAGCCTTAACCGCAAGCGAAATGTTCCGTTTTATAGCAGACAAATCAGAAGGCTTGCCTTATTATGCACGCAGATTACATAAACTAACACAAAATCCAAAATTATTGGGACAGGCTACGGATAGAGTTATTTTGACTTATGAGAAATAAGTACTTAAATATAAGATTTGAGACTGGAGATAATGAACAAATTATTAACAGTTTACAACAAGTCTAGTGCCTGATTAATTTTGTCTAGTTACTTACAGAAATACCCATTTTAACTTTTTTTAAATAACCAAATAAATTACATTCTTATGAAATTAAAAGCACATACAATTAACTTAGGAATTATTGCTATTGTATTACTGTTATTTATAAGTGGTTGCAGCAAAGACCCTAATGAAGAAATGAATAACGACTTAAGCGGCAGTTGGGATGTACGTTCATTTACCATTGATGGTGTAGAGGCTATTCCTAGTGCCATTACTACATTTGAAATGGATTTTAGAATGGAAACGGAAACAACTGGCTCAACAGAGTGGTTCTTCATTTCCAGCACTGGCCAAGCAACTAAAGCTGAAGGTGACTATGAAGTTATCAGAGAAGGAACTGAACTTGACTTTGAGGGCGACCGCTTTGATATAAGCCTTTCAAATGGCAATGATTTATCGCTAAGTGGCACTGTTGACGCGCAACGCTGGGAAATAGTTGCTGACAAGGATTAAGGTATGCAACATACCTCCATTCTTTTAGATTAGTCCAAAAATTTACTATTAAACTACTTGTTGTCTTTTTTACCTATAAAAAATTTAAAAGGGTACACAAATTAAGCAAGTAGTTTTTTTGGGTGTTAACTTGCTTTGTTTAGGGGTAAATAGGTTTAAATATTACTGAATCTCTCGCCGAAAATATCGTGTGTAATCCCATGATTGCCTTCGGCGACTTACTTTTTGCAGTCGCGAAAAAAGTAAGCAAAAACGCTTGTCAAAAATATCGTTCCCACGCTTCAGTCCTGCGCTTTGCTACCGATTTTTGACCTGCTTGCGCTTCTTTTTCGTAAAGCAGATTCATCCAATCTGCTCTACGAAAAAAACGATGACTTTTGTGTACCCTTTTGAAATAAAAAATCCTCTTTTTTTTTTTTTTACAATTTTTATATAACAACTACTAAAAATAAGCCATTCAACAGTTACAATTATGAAAACAAAATTACTAATTCTATTATCCTTCCTCCTACTTGGTAATTTTAGCCATATTTATGCACAAAAGTATAAAGATGTTATTACAAATATAGGTTACCACAGTGAAGAAAACAATTTAATCATCACCTTTGACATCATCCATCAAAATTCTTCAAAACCAGACTTACTGGATAGCTATGATATTATTATAGAGGTAATTACACCTACAGGAAAAATTATACCAAAGTCTTTGAGTGGTGATTTTATAGAAGTAACTCCCAGCACTAATAAAGAAATTATCTGGAATGTTTTTGCTGATGTAGATGAAATAGACATTACTTCTATTCAACTACTAGCTAAATATATGGGAAAAAAACGCGTGGAATTATCGGAAGAAGAAAAACAAGCGATTGCAGAACAACAGGCAAGAGAACGACAGCAGCAAATAGCCGAAGAACAAGAAAGAGAACGGCAACAACAAATAGCTGATGAACAAGAAAGAGAACGACAACAGCAGATAGCCGAAGAACAAGAAAAAGAACGGCAACAGCAAATAGATGACGAACAAGCAAGAAAACGACAACAACAATTAGCTAAAGAACAGGAAAAAGCAAGAAAACAGGAAGAACGCCTAGCAAAAAAACAAAGAAAACAGATGCGAAAACAGCAACAACAACAACAACAACAACAACAACAACAACAAGTAGAACAAGCCATTCATATCAGAAAGAAAGAAGATAAAAATATAGTCATTAAAAAAAATTCTTATACTGCTCCTATTACAACTACCCTATTAGGTGCGGCTTCCCTAGCTACAGGCATTATATTTGGCAAACAAGCAGATGATTTATATGCTACTTATGAAAATAATCGCAATCCGAATAGTTCTGTATATAATTCACAAAGCCGCTCTAGCACCTATGATGACGCAAATAGTAAAAACAAAATAGCATTTATAACAACTTATGGCGGAATCGCCCTTTTAGGTACTGCAGCTACCTTATTTATTGCAAAGGCAAGCAAAAAAAGAACTGTTTACAATACCCAAGCTCCCCCTAAATTAGAATGGTCTCCCTATTTACAACTAGGCATAGCTCAACAGCAACAAGTAGGCGTTGCCTTTAAATATCAAATTAGTAAATAAATTCCTAACTAAACCATCACTTACTATGAGAACAATTATATTTTTTTTTACAACAATTATAATCATTTGCCTATTTTCTAACTGTAGAAAGTGGGATTTAGAAGAAGTTTCTGACCTTGACCCTTGCGAAAATGTTTTTTGTCAAAATGGTGGTATTTGTATAAATGGAAACTGCCAATGTCCTGAAGGTTACTCTGGCACTTATTGCGATATTGTTCCTTATGTAGCAACAACAGGGCAATTGATGTTTTGGACAGACTTTGATGGCCCTGAAATTGACATTTTTGTTGATGGCTCTTATAAAGGTAGTATTAATCAAAAATATACCTCAACACCTAGTTGCAATGGTAGTAACACACTTACAGTAACCTTAGAAGAAGGAGTTTATAAGGTCACAGGTCAACAAGATGGAGGCAACCTAACTTGGGAAGGAAACTTAACAGTTCAAGTAGAACAATGTACTTCTATCCCATTTGAAACAGATAAAAAACTGTCCAAAATAAAAATCAACAGCATCACCATTAAAGATTTTGATGCCGCTGATCCTGATGATAATAGTAATTGGGATTCATCTTCTGATTTTTTTGATTCGAGTGATAATTATAGACCTGACTTAGCAATACTAATACATGAAGATGTAAATAACAACGGCCTTTTCGAAAAGGATACAGAATACTATTTTTTTACTTGTTATTTCCCTAATCAAAACACTTATGATGAAACTACTTTTGTGGATATATATGAACCATCATCATCAGGCTCTAATTGTGAGGGCGACTTCCCTTTTTTATCAACACAAACTCACTGGGGTGTCAGAATTTATGATTATGATCTAGTAATTACAGATAATTGGTGGAATTCAGCTGATTTCATGGGTGGACTAAAATATAATTTCTCTAATACAGCCCAAAGCAAAAGTTATGCTCCTGTTTTTACTAGTTCTAGTTCTTCTACTTACAAATACGACATTGAATTTGAATTTAATGTAGAGTGGATATATGAATAACTAGACAAAATTAAAAGACACTTAGGCTTATCATAAATCATTAATAATGAATTAATTATCTCAAGTCTTATGTCTTATGTCTCCTATCTTACGTCTAAGTACTTACTTAAGCGTTTTAATGCGGTAGGTTTTAATGCATTTTTCATTGGATGGCAGTTTATTTAGCCATTCTAGGATTTCCCTATCACTCATACTCCCTTGATAGGGGGGTATGGGCTGTTTGGTTAGTAATACAACCAATAAATCCTTTTCACTTTTCCCTTTTTCAACAGTCATTTCAAAGCCGTCTGTTATTTCGGGACTAGGAAAAGTTCGGCCTTGCTGTGCTTTTACCATCGTCATTTTTTCATACTCATTTGGAATTAGCAGTTCATTTTGATCATCTGAAAGCACAAAAACTTGTACATAAGCATCTTGCGAAGGCACTATATGGAAGCTAAACAAATCTTTATGTCTATAAAATTCATCTATCCCCTCTATTCTAGCATCAAAGGTAAAATCAATACACTTTAATTTTATATTATTTAACTTATTCCAAATTACCTCTACCTTATCAATTGTTTTAGTTGTACTATTTTTATCCGCACTATTCCACCCTTTTGCAATAGCTTCCAATCTTGCTTTTCGCGATGGGTGCGAGTAACTCCCTTCTTCTGAAACATCATCTCGATACATAACTTTTTGTGCTTGTTCTAAAGTTGATCCCAATTTGCGAAGTACAGAACCCGCAAATTCGTCTGCTTCTAATTCTAACGCAACAGGTGTTTTGCTATCAATTTCTGGATTAACAAGATGCATATTCAAATGATGCCCAATTTCATGTGCCAATATACAAGTAGCTTCCCAGTTTTGCCCTCGTTTCTTACCCGTTCCATCTATTTCATTGGTTAATTGTCCATGTGTAAACCCGAAGCTTTTCGCCTGTTTTTTTATTTTTTTCAAAAAAAGAGGATCATAAACAATATAAGGCATTTTTGTTTCCCTGTCTAAAGTAGCTACGCAGTTGTCTACATTATTGCACTTTTTCACCTTAAAATTTCGTTTCAAAGATATTTTCTCTAAAATATTATCTATTATCGAAATAGCT
This sequence comes from Bacteroidota bacterium, assembly GCA_020631155.1. Lineage (GTDB taxonomy): Bacteria > Bacteroidota > Bacteroidia > Chitinophagales > UBA2359 > JAHDHV01. The sequence goes on from JAHDHV010000217.1 coordinate 7,458, forward strand.
TCTTTATCTTTCTTACTCACATCTTCATCTGTAAAAAAACGCATCTTAGGTCTTGCCAATTGCTTACAAATTTGATCAACATCTACCCCACTCCGCATCACATTACAAGCAATGCTATCCCTAGTAATTTTCTGTTTTTGTGCTTGTATATTATTGCTTAGTAGTAGTAATAGGCTTATTAAAATGATACTCCCAAAATTCTTCATCATTCTACTATTTAATGGTTTTTAATTCAAAAAAGATTGATTGCTAAATTAACAAAAAAACAGGCATATAAATAACAATGGTTTAATTTATTTATTTATCTACGTCTCCAATAGCATTTGAGTGTGTCAAGGATTTAGGGAATAATAAAATATAGTCTGGAATCAAGGGAAAAAACTTTTTTTTTGCCAAAAGCAAAATATCCTTTTTTATAGGTGTTGAAAAACGGCCTTGAAAGTTTTTGCGTTAAGAAAATTGGAATGAAAAGCGTTAAGAAATATCCGCAGTGATACGAACTTTAATAGCCTATAATTCTTTTTTTAGTGCTTAAACACTTGGCTATTAGTTGTTTATTTTGATTAAAAAAAGGAGTATCACCTTAGGAGATTTTAGCTTTTCATTCCAATTTTTAGCGAAAAAGTTTCACAGCCTTGATTTTTTTGTTTCTTTTTTTATCAAGTAAAAAAGAAAAAGACGTAGAGTAAGGGACACTTTGCAAGATTAAGATCAATAGTTATTATATAAAACTTCTCTCTTTCTAGCACACTCATAGCATTTAAACATGCTCCAACCTCTACAACAAAAAATGCCTTTTGGCTTACCAGAGTGTTTATTGTGGACAAGAAGTAAGTTGAGAAGTATGATGATTGCTGAAGTTTTGAAAATTGAAGCAATTTGAAAGAAGAACAGCACTTTCTGTTAATTAATGTATAACAAAACCTTTGTTTTTGTATGGGCAAGTTATTGTCCATAACAAAACACAATAAACCACTACTTAACATATTAATGTATTAAATGCTTGTAAAAAAGCGTAGGCAAGGTAGCCTAAAAATAAAGATTTGAATACCAAAATATATTATCTTGATTTTGGTACTTTATCAAGCGTTAACATATTTTAAAAAGCATTTACTAACTTTTTTTACTCAAGTAATTGCTTTTTTGCCTGAAAAAAGCAATTTTTTTTCTAAAAAAGCGTATTTCTATTGAAAAAAGTCATGGAATTGTCACGCAAATAGTCTATATTTGCTATCAAGAAAACATTGTAAAAATACATAAGTAACTATCATCACTTTTTTTAATACTCCAAACAACTAAAAAAAAATTTACTTTCTTATATATAGACTATGAGTAGTAAAATAATTTGAAATTGCAAATACACTTTTAGTTTTTACTAAAAAAATATTTCATTAAATATAGTAGTGTTACTATAGCACTTTGTAATGGCATAGTGCCCACTATTTTTTTTGATACTTAAAACGACACTTTTGAGTTTAGTAATCAATTGATTATCAAATCATTAAACAATTTAACAGCTCAAAATATATTTCTTTTTCAAAGAAACACTGTTATCATTTACATATATTCAATTACACAGACCAACATAAAATAATTAACTTTTGGATTAGAGAGAACCAAAATATATAAGCTACTTACTTAAAGAACTTTAGAAATTCAATCTCCACATCCATTATTAATTATTACACTATCAGTTTACACAAAAAAGCTAGGTAACTCCTTTTAATTATGTAATTGATCCGCTTTGTTAGTAAAAAGTCATATTTCAAAATCTCTTTTTTGAGATAATGGAAAAAGTATGTGCTGCTATCACATACTAAAAAAAGACATAGCCTTTTATTTACAATATTTAATTACTACTAAATTTACTTATTATGAACCAAAAGCTAATCAAACAACAGTTCTACTGTTTAGTTTTGACGTTCGCAGCTTTGTTATGTAAACCCAAATTATTCAAAGCTGTGTTCGCTATATGTTTACTACTACTTTTTAGTTCTCAACTAGTACTTGCTCAAGCGGATCCATGTAGTGCTACTATTAACTGTTCTAATAGTCCGGGTGGTATAAAAACTTACTGCCTCACATTTGACACCGCAGCAGACGCAGCAGACTATTATGCCAATGCAGCTCCAACTTCTATAACTGTAGGTAATAATCCTGCTAACCTTGATCCATATGACGGGTCTACAGAGGTTTGTTTTACAACAGAAGACAGTGGCAGTTGTAATACTGGTGGTTTTTCAGAAGCTATAGGTTGTTGTACATTAACAGACTGTGATGATATGTGTGACAATACCACTGACTCTGTGGATGAAGATAATTGTATCTGTGTAAATACACCTATCTGTGATCCTACTTGTGAAACATTTGATGAAGGAACTTGTATTTGCACCCCTATAGCTGCTTGTACACTGCCTCCTACTATGTCTCCTTGCGATGATGGTGACCAGTGTACGGAAAATGATATGGAAGGTATTGACCCATGTGATGGCTCCGTTTGCATCCCTTGTGCTGGTACAGCCGTAGTTGCTTGTACGCTGC
>JAHDHV010000218.1 GCA_020631155.1 Bacteroidota bacterium
TTAAACTACTCATAGTTAATACTTTAGAACAAAAGTAATGCACAATTAAATAGTGCTTGGCACTTAATTTCTAAAACTAACACTTTTTTTTCTTAATCAAAACCATACAAATTTTCAATAGAATTATTATTCTAAACCGTTTTGGGAATAATGAGTTAAGATAAATTTAAATGTCCTTTCATTTTTAACTATTTAGAAATGAGGAAATACGACCGTTTTTTTGGCAAAGTAGTGTTATTTTCAGGCATAAGTTTGAAAATCAACAACTAAACAAATCTTAAATCTCATATCTCACGTCTTATATCTTATGTCTAAAAACTTATAACATAACCATTTTGAATCAGCATAGTTTATTATGAGTGTGGGTAGATTAGTTAGGTTTCTTGTTTCATTGGTTTTTACCATCTTATTTTTGCTATTTTTAAATGGCTCTTTGGCAAAGGTACCCTTAATTGGCAACTTGGTCAAAAATAGTCAAATTCCTCCCATTGGCCAATTTTTGAACCCCTTTGGAGGTTGCTGGCAAAATATTGGAATGAACTCATTTACAGCCGAAAAAGCCAATTTCAAGGAACTCAAGGCTCCTGCCCAAATTCTTTTGGATGAACGACTAGTCCCTCATATTTTTGCCCAAAACGACCACGATCTATACTTTCTTCAAGGCTATATTACGGCAAAACATCGCCTCTGGCAAATGGAGTTCCAAACCCATGCTGCTGCTGGTCGGCTGTCCGAAATTTTGGGTTCTAACCTACTCAATTACGACAAACAACGTAGGCGAATTGGTATGGTATATGGTGCTGAAAAGGCACTCAAATCCCTAGAAAGCGATCCCACTTCCAAAGAGATTGTTCATGCCTATGCAGATGGAGTAAACGCCTATATCAAAAGTTTACGCCCCAAAGATTATCCCATCGAATACAAATTACTAGGCTATTCACCCGAAGAGTGGACACCCCTCAAAACAGCTTTATTGTCCAAAAGTATGGCGGATAATCTAACGGGTAACGAATCCGATTTAAGGAACTCTAACGCCTTGAAACTCTTCGGTCAAGAGCGATTTGATAAGCTTTATCCCGACTTTCCTAGCGGCCTCGATCCAGTGATTCCCGAAGGCACACCTTGGGATTTTTCCCCTATCCCAATTCCAACCGCAGACAGTACACAACAAACAACTCCTACGGCTACCAGCTTTATTTCTACACCGCTACCTGATCACTCAGAAAAAAAACATTTAGGCAGCAATAATTGGGCGGTAAGTGGTCAAAAAACGGCTTCTGGTTCGCCTATTTTATGCAGCGATCCGCACTTAGGCTTGAGTTTACCTGCCATTTGGTTTGAATTGCAATTACATTCTCCCACTGTAAATGTTTATGGAGTTGGTCTAGCAGGCGCGCCCGGAGTCATTATTGGCTTTAACGAACATATCGCTTGGGGAGTAACCAATGCTACGCGCGATGTGAAGGATTGGTATCAAATGGAATTTAAGGATAAACAACAAAAGGAATATAAATCTGATGGTAATTGGAAAAAAACAAGGCAACGGATAGAAGAAATTAAGGTAAAAAATGCGGCAACGGTTTATGATACAGTCACCTATACCCATATCGGGCCGATTGTGTATGACATGGATGCGGAAAATGAGAAAAAAGGTATGGCTTTGCGTTGGGTAGCGCATGACTCATCAAATGAAATGCTGGCTTTTTACCATTTAAATCATGCAAAAAATTATGAAGAATTTGTTAATGCCTTGACATATTATGATTGCCCAGGGCAAAATTTTGTTTATGCTTCTCAGGAAGGAGATATAGCCATTTGGCATCAAGGTAAATTCCCTCTACGGCGCGCCGATCAGGGGCAATTGCTCATGGACGGTACGCAATCCATCAACGAATGGCAAGGCTTTATTCCACAGGAGCACAACCCCCACATCTTCAACCCCATTACGGGTTTTGTCGGTTCTGCCAATCAGCATCCTACAGCTAAAGACTACCCTTATATTTATCACAACAATGGGTTTGAGTACTACCGCAACCGCCGAATGAATCAACAATTAAGTACCCTAGACAGCATCACTGTTGAGGATATGATGCGTTTGCAAAATGACAGTTACAACCTAACGGCTGCCGAAGTATTGCCTTCGCTCCTGAGTTATTTGCAAACTGATGGCATTGATAATGAGGAACATGGTGCTTATCAGGCTCTTAAACAATGGAATTATTTTAATCTAGCTGAACAAATTGCCCCTTCTCTATTTGAATTGTTTTGGGATAAACTCTATGACTATCTGTGGGATGAAATCAGCACCGCTAGTATGTCCTTACCCTATCCAGATGAGTACATCACCACACAATTGCTGATTACAGAGCCAGAAAATGAATTTATGGACATCCAAAAAACAATGGATAAGCGAGAAACGGCAGGCGATTTGGTTCGATTGGCTTTTAAAGATGCAGTCAAAGAAATGGCAGAAAAGGACAGTACAGCCATGGAATGGGGCAATTTTAGAGGCACTTCCATTCGACATTTAGCCCGTATACCCGCCCTTAGCCGAATGAATCTCCCTTCTAATGGCAGTTACAACATTCTCAATGCATCAACCAAATATTCAGGGCCATCCTGGCGTATGATTGTTGCTTTTGGTAAACCGTTGAAAGCCTGGGGCGTTTACCCTGGAGGGCAATCGGGCAATCCTGCTAGTCCGCATTATGATGATATGGTGGATAAATGGCTGAAAGGTGAATATCATCCGCTTCATCTGCTAAAATCGGCAGAGGATAGACCCGAAGGAACAAATTTTGTCATTCAAGAATTTGGAACAAAATAATAAACGTAAAGCTTATAAACCACAAAATGATTTTGCTTTGTGTAAGGTGAAAAATAAGTATAGTGGAGCTCTACTAGCGAGGCTTTTCAGTGTAATACAAGGTGAAATAACAAAGGTAACTGGCTGAGTAGAATTACTTAGAATTACCTTCTGTAATGAATGTTTTAACAGTCATCAGTTTCCTCGGTCAAAGTCAGAGAAATGTAAGTTTTCGACTTTATCCTATATTTATATAGCAAACTTTGTATTTTGCACATCAAAGCCCATTCTACCATTTTATACTACAAAAATAAGTATACTTTATGCAACTAAAAATATTTGCTATCGTATAACATCAAATAACTTCCCCCCCCTACCTATTTCAGTTAGACATAAGAGTATGTTTTTTTACACTCATTAAAACACATTGTTCATTCTTATCTAGCCACCCAAAAACTCATCAAAATAGTTCTTACAATAATTATAAGTGCCAAGCACTAATTAATTGTGCACAATTTTGTTCTAAAGTATTGACTTTCATTATTTTAATCAAACAAGGAAGCCCGTTTATTATTGTGAGTACTTAAGTTCATTCGTACTCGTGTAGATAAGCTAAGTATTTGCATAAAATCAGACAGCACATTGACTTATTATAGATAATTAATTATCTCAAGTCTCCTGTCTCAAATCTTATGTCTAAGTACTCAAAACATGTGTATCAAACTTTTTTGTAAATGAAAAGGAAACAAGTCAAAATACTTCTGCCAGTGTTTTTGTTGGCATATATATCGTATTTTCCACTACATGCCCAAGTCTATCAAGACTACTTCGGAACGGGTAATAACTATGGTGTAAGCATTAGTTCTAGTCCAGCACAAGGAGCTGACTCGGCGGCATTAACCCTTAATGGGACGGGATATTTTCCCGATATGGAAGGTGCTTCTCGCTTTTTGGCGCAAGCTGGATTTGGTGGAAGCTATGAGGAAATAACTTATGTTACACAAGTCGGAGTTGAGGCTTGGTTAGAAGAGCAGTTTGTCACACCTTATACGACCTATTTAGCTGATTATCAAGCAACTTATAATGAAGTTGCTCCCATGATCCAAGCCGTATATCCCGGAGCAGAAGTTAGTCGAAGTCGAACCTATACGGACTTTGTTTTCTACGATAAAACATTAAAAGGGGATGCTGTACTACGCAATAAAGCTGCTTTTGCACTGCATCAAATTCTTGTTCTCTCTACTAGAAGCATCAAATTGAAAGATAGATCGTATGGGGGCTCTAATTATTATGACATTTTATATGAAGGGGCATTTGGCAACTTTAGAGACCTCCTATACAATGTTTCCTTGCATCCTCTAATGGGTTATTATTTGAGTCATTTACAAAACAAAAAAAGCGACCCAGCATTGGGTACTTTGCCTGACGAGAACTATGCACGCGAAATCATGCAATTGTTTACCATCGGTTTATGGGAACTCAATAATGATGGTAGCTGTAAGTTGGATGTGAATGGTGATAAAATTCCGACCTATGATATTGAGGACATTCAAGAGTTGGCCAAGGTCTTTACAGGACTTTCAGGAGGGGCTTGGGATATAATAATTAATCCCACACTTGCTGGACAGCCCCTTACCTTTGGCGCAGGCTTTAATAAGTATGATGCAACCGTACCTATGATTATGTGGGAAGATCACCATGAACAAGGTACAAAAACAATGGTTGATGGTACGGTTATTCCTGCTGGGCAAACAGGTATGGAAGACATTAATGATGCCATAGATGTTTTATTTAACCACCCAAATGTAGGGCCGTTTATCGGCTATCGCTTGATACAGCAATTGGTCAAATCCAATCCTACCCCTGCTTATATTAATAGAGTCGCTAGTACTTTTAACAATAATGGACAGGGAGTGCGAGGCGATATGAAGGCAGTTTTTAAAGCCATTTTGACTGATCCCGAAGCGCAAGATTGTTCTTGGATTGGTCATGCACAAACAGGTAAATTGCGACAACCTCTGGAAAGATTTATTGGGCTTTGTCGTGCTTTTGATATCAATAGCCCATCGGGTAAACTGTGGATTTCTGATTCGGATATCTTATCGGACGAAGTAGAGCAGACTTTTATGGGTGCGCCTACTGTTTTTAATTTTTTCACGCCTTTTTATGCCGAAGATACTTATGTATCCCCTAATGGCATGGTTTCTCCAGAGTTTCAAATACTCCATTCCGTTACTTCTATTCACTATTTAAATTGGATAGAAGATGCCCTGACCAGTAGACCATTCCGAAATTTTACAAGTGTTAATACCAACAATCCGAGATTGACGAATAATAACGCAGATTCTCCATTTTTTGATCTTTCAGATGAAATAGCTGTTTTAGATAATAGTGGCATTAGTGCTTTATTAGATCGCTTGGATTTAATTCTTTGTCATGGGCAATTATCGGCCAATACTAAAACCATTATTAGTGATGCCTTGACCCAATTTCAAGCACAGGGTGGCTTTACCTCAGAGGATATAGTGAAGAGTGCCATTTACTTTATGATGTGTTCTGCGGATTATACAATTTTAAGGTAAGTAGAGAGACGTAAAATTTTACATCTCCACAACATGCTACGTCTCTACAATGTTTTTATTTTTTCTAATAAAATTCTATACAAAATAAAAAATGGGAAAACATAAACATACACGCCGCGAATTTTTAGGTCGAGTTATGATGGGCTGTGCTTCAATAGGCGTGACCTCTTTATTTTCTGGTATTACTAATTTGGGTTTGATGAATGTAGCGGCAGCAGCAAACCGCCCTTTAATCGGCTCGCAAAATAATTATAAAGCATTGGTTTGCATTATGCTACAAGGTGGCAATGATAGCTTTAATATGCTAGTGCCAAGTGGAACAAGTGAATACAATGAATATGCTACCGTTAGAGGAAATTTAGCCTTAGCCCAAACCGACTTATTACCCATCACTCCAACTAATGTTTCAGGAGCACAATATGGCTTGCATCCAAGTTTGGCAAACGTACAAAGTTTGTTTGAGGCGGGCAATGCAGCTTTTGTTGCCAATGTAGGCGCACTTGTAGAGCCGACTACAGTAGCCAATTATATCAATGACACTGCCAATCCCCCATCAGGTTTATTTTCACATCTCGACCAACGCATCCATTGGCAAACGAGCGTTCCACAGGATATAAGTTCGTTAGGATGGGGCGGAAAACTGGCAGATATTCTTTACACCAATAATTCCAATCAAGATATCTCTATGAATATTTCATTGGATGGTGTCAATGTTTTTCAGAGAGGCAATTCAATTATTGAATATGCCATCGGTTATCAAGATACAGGTAGTGTATTGCTCAATGGTTCCTCTAATAATAATTTTTACAATTCCCTTAAACGTCAAACCATTGATAATCTGCTTGACCAAACCTATAGCAATATTCTCCAAACAGCTTACTCCAATACAATAAGCAATGCAAATGGCAATTCTTTTGCTTTTAGTTCTGCTATTGCTGGAGGAACACCTATTACAACTCCATTTGGTGATGATAAGCTTTCGCAAAAGTTATTGATGGTGGCTAAAACTATTGCAGCGAGAAATACGCTAGGAATGAGTAATCAAACCTTTTTTATTGAAATGGGTGGATGGGATACGCACGATGATTTATTATTAGACCATGCCGAATTGTTAAGTGAACTAGATGCAGCTATTGGTTCTTTTACAGCAGCTATGACCGAATTAGGGGTTGAAAACGATGTAGTTGGCTTCACAATGTCCGATTTCGGCAGAAAATTAGCCTCTAATGGCGATGGCGCAGACCATGCTTGGGGTGGAAATGCCCTCGTATTTGGCAATGCTGTTGATGGGAAAAAAATCTACGGCCAATACCCAGCACTTTATCTGGATAATCCATTGGATATAGGCGGCGGTCGTTTAATCCCGACAACCTCTTGTGATGAATATTTTGCAGAATTAGCCCTTTGGTTTGGTGCTTCTTCTTCCGATTTATACCAAATATTTCCAAATATCACTAATTTTTGGACACCTACCCCAACAGGTGGGCCGCTAGGTTTTATGATCTAGGATTTTTGTATGTAAGTAGTCAGACGAAATAATATGTCTCACATCTTATATCTGGTATGTTTCATTATCTTCCTAACACTTTGTTTTTAAACATTGCTATTTGGCTATTTAGCTTTTAGAAATTAGTCATTATAGATTTCTTTTTATTTTGATAAAATATGTAGTTTTTTTGTTTTTTAGACTGTTGTAATGAATTGAGTGTGTCAAGAATTTAGGGAATGGCAAAATACTGTTTAAATAGACATTCACTTTTCCCAAAAATGAAACATCACTTTTTTGTTTCTTTTTTTGTCAAGTAAAAAAGAAAAAAACGTAGGTAAAGCGACACCTTTTAAGACTAAGGGCAATAATCGTTATACGAAACCCCTCTTTTTCTGACACACTCTAATGAATTAGGCTATCAGGCTAATTAGCAATATTTAACTTATCCTAAATACCTGTTTTTCAATGATTTAGAAAAATAAAAGTTGCTTTTTTAAGAAAATAGCCTAATAAAGCCATAGTTACAGAACTCATTTAAAAAGAAATCCAAAAACGAATCACGAATCTACTAATCACGAATCCACGAGCTACAAGGTAAGTACAAACTGTTTGGTTGAAAAATACAGTATTTGAAACATGCCTTATATCTCAAGCCTTATGTCTAATGAATTTCAATTCTTTAATTTTTGAGTTACAGTCAATGAAAAAATACATCGCATTAATCATCTGCATCATCAGCACACTTACGGTCAATGCCCAATGTGTAGATAATGGCAACTATTGGAATCAAAGTTGGGTGTCCTGTACAACCTCTGCCAATCCCAACCCTGTACGGGGCAATACTTCACATTGGCTATTATATGAATTTCACAACTCCCAATATATTGACTCCTCCTATATTTGGAATGCAAATCGAGCTGGTGAAAGTGGATGGGGAGCTAAAGATGTAGTGATTGACTATTCCCCTGATGGCACTAATTGGGTAGAATTGGGACAATTCACTTTCCCACAAGGAACCGAGGCTAGTAATTATGCAGGCTTTCTCGGACCAAGATTTAATGGGGTGTTTTTAAAGAAAATACTCATTACCATTCTCAATACACATGATGGGGGTAGCTGTGCCTCTATTGCAGAAGTACAATTCAAAATAGACCAAACAGCTTGTTATGGTATCGTGGATGCTTGCGGTATTTGTGATGGTCCCGGACAAACCGTTTGGTATCAAGATGCTGATGGCGATGGTTTGGGAGATGTAACTAACCCTTTAAGTGCATGTACACAACCTGCTGGTTATGTGTCAGATAATACAGATGCTTGTGATAATGGTAATTTGGGATGGTCAGATGTAGCTATATTATTTCAAAATAGTGGTTGTACAGGTTGTCATGGAAATAATGCAGCTAGTGGCCTCGATCTACGTTCTTATGCGACCACAGCAGCAGGTGGAAATATTTGTGGCTCAAACATACTTACTGGCACCAATCTAGTAGACATCATTACCGTTTCAGGATATAGTGGTTGCGGAACACCTATATCTATTCCCCCAATGAATGATCGTACCAGTACCCCATTAACTACACAAGAGCTGAATCGAATACAATTATGGATTGATGGGGGCAAACCTCAATTATGTGCAGATTACTGCCCTTCTGTTCAAGCAGAAATCCCTTATAATGGTATAGATGACGACTGCGATCCAAATACATTGGATGATGATTTAGATGGTGATGGTCTTGTTTTAGCCCTAGACTGTAATGATAATTCACCAGCTAGACCAGTTCATTTAAAAGTTTTCTTAGAAGGTCCATACAATCCAGCCACTGAAACAATGACCACTATTATTCAGTCAATTATTCCAATTACACAACCATTTAACAGAGCCCCTTGGAATTACAATGGCTCAGAAAACATTCTCAATATGCCAAGTAATGTTGTAGATTGGGTATTGGTAGAAGCGCGTGATGCCAATGACCCCAACAGCATTATACAAAGAAAAGCTGCTTTATTATTAAGTAATGGCGACATTGTAGAAGCATCTGGTTCATTTAACAGTTTACTCATGGACTGTCTAAACAGCAGTCAGTCTGAGTATTATTTTGCCGTTAGAGCACGACATCACCTAGCCATTCTATCTAATGCACCTTTAGATGTAAGCACCAATGCTACCTATAATTTAGCCACTCCTTCTATGGTGTTTGGTGGAGATTCTCAGGTGGTAGATATGGGTGGCGGCGTTTATGCCCTACATGCTGGCGATTGGAATAGTGATGGCGTGATTACCATTTCCGATTTTAATGGATATAGAATACAACTTTCAAGCATCAATCAATATTTGGATGGAGATTTTAACTTAGACGGCACAGTAATCATATCTGATTTCAATTTGTATCGCAATAATTCTAGTGTTATTGGTGTAGCTCCTATTCGGTATTAATTTTGGAAGTGGATTTGTGGGTTCGTGATTTGTACATTCGTTTTTAGATGCTTTTTAGTGACTGATTTCTTTTTCGGTGAGTTGTGTAGTGACAGCTTTAGTTGTTACAGCACAAGAATCTTAAAAATTTAAATGAAAGTATTTTTTTAAGATTTGTAGGAAAAAAATTACAAAAAACAAGAAAAACTCATTCTAAAACTTCATATTCCCAACTATCAACTGTTTTTAATTCACTGTTGAAATTGATGCCGATTAAGATTTTTTCGCGCTCATCGCCATAGTATTTTTCAGCATACCCTTTTGTTTTGATTTGGTCTAAAGCGATTTGCCCACTTTTGTCTAATTTAAATTCTATAAGATAGATATAATCAGCCGTTTTTACTACAGCATCCAAACGCCCATCATTTGTACTCATCTCACTTTCAATGTATTGATTTAAGTAGTAAAAGACCAAATAAACCAAACTGTGGTAATAAAATTCACCTTTAGCTTTAAAAATTTGGTTTGGTATGCTTTTAAAAATGCTCTTGATTAAACGAATCAGATGCTCTAATTGCTTAGAGTGTGTCAGAAATTTAGGGAAAGGCAAAATACACTTTACTATGAAAGAGGAATATTTACTTTTCCAAAAAATAAAATATCTTTTTTTT